>JAKIVC010000019.1 GCA_021647245.1 Gammaproteobacteria bacterium | reverse complement strand
ACATCGCCGGGGCAGCAAGGTCGTGAACCGCCGCATACTTGGCGATACTTTTTCCCGATGCTGCGCAGGCCCGCAGGTGATCAAGCCAGTAACGCTGGCGCTCTGTCAGTGCTGTCGTGCCTGCTTCATTCATTTCTATGCTCCGTGGTGATTGAGTATCACAGGGTGGAGGGAAATGGCTCAGGTTGGTAGGGTGGGGTTGATTTGGCGCTTACGAAAGAACAACGAGGGCGTTATTCTGCTTCTTTAGCTTGAGGGTGGGTGATAATCCACCACCCTCAGGCCAATAAGTGATCACTTTTTGGGGGGGGTGATTTGCGGTATTCTTACTTGCAGGATTTAGGTATGAAGATTATTTTGCTGCGGACACCGCCCAAAAACTGTCACTTATTCTGGCAGCGGAAGATCATGTTTTAGGGCTGGAAGAGGGTAAAAAACGTTTTATTAATGAGGTAACGGCACTTTCAAAAGCATTTGCCATTGCCATACCGCATGAACAGGCGATGGATGTTAAAGATGAAGTTGCCTTTTTTCAGGCGGTAAAAGATCGATTGGTTAAGTTTGATGCGACAGGCTTGGGGCAAAGTGATGAAGAGATTGAAACGACCATCAGACAAGTGATTGATCAAGCGTTGGTTTCTGAACAAGTGATTGATGTGTTTGATGCCGCAGGCATTAAGAAGCCCGATATTTCCATTCTTTCTGAAGAGTTTTTGCTGGAACTCAAAGGCATGGAGCATAAGAATGTTGCTTTGGAGGTGTTGAAAAAACTGCTTAATGATGAGTTAACATCCCGTTCCAGAAAGAACTTGGTCAAAAGTAAATCACTGATGGAAATGCTGGAAAATTCGATTCAAAAATATCACAGCAAAGTCTTAACCGCCGCAGAGGTGATGGATGAATTGATTCAATTGAGTCAAGAGATTGTCAGCATGGACAATGAGGCAAGTGAGCTGGGGTTAACCGATTTTGAATACGCTTTTTATACTGCCGTTGCGGATAATAAAAGTGCTAAAGAGCTGATGCAGCATGATAAATTGCGAGAACTCGCTGTGGTTTTAACGGAGCGTGTTAAGCAAAATACTTCCATTGACTGGACAATCAAAGAGAGTGTACGAGCTAAACTTAAAGTGATTATCAAGCGTACACTCAGGCAATATGGCTACCCACCCGATATGCAAAAGCTGGCTACAGAAACGGTGCTGAAACAAGCTGAACTGATTGCAAATGAGTTCACAGCTGTGGCATAGAAGAAAAAAGGGGGTCGGCCGACGCTGATTGCCATAGGGAGCCAAGTGAAGCAGTAAAGATCAAATGGATTCCGGGAGGGTGAGCACCTATTCTGGAAAAAGTAGAAAAGTGTTCACCTTGAACAAAAATGGGTGTTCATGATGAGCCGGAATATGCACGGACCTATCAACTCCAGGTTTCGTGCTAAAAGTGCTTAAGTTAGCACTCTTCTGGCCAGCCTCATTTCTTATAGGCAATAAGAGTAGGCGTCGATAGCGAGCCCCTACAGCCGTTTAATAATACTAAAGGCACCGCGAATATCACCTGCTTCAAAGCCTCGTGCTTGATCATTGGGGTAGGCTTTGTCCAGTGCTACTTTCAGCTCGGGGCTTATGTTCTTGCCGTGGCAGAGGGTGCAGGGTTTTTGGGCTGTTGGAATCGCTTTCATGTAGCGGAATACTTGTTTACCCTCCATGACCATCCGCTCGTGGTGATCGATTTTGCGTACATCTTCACCGCCCGCTTTTCTTGCTTCAAAGCTCTCAAGTATTTTACGCTCCCAGGCATCTGGGGCGTTGTCTGGGTTACGCAGCTTTAGGCTGGTACGGCGAATCTCTACTCCACGGGCATTGGACTGTTCAGCTGTTATGACGGGAGATACATTTTTACACACTTCAACCGCCTTGAGTGGCCCACCACTCTTCATTGCCGCCTGTAGGTTGCCCTTCAGCTCTCCGGCAAAGGCTTTAATCGCTGCGCGGCTCTCTTTTACCAATGGATCACTGGCACTCACCAGCATCGGTGCACCCATGAGCAGTAAAAAAAGGATCTGGTTTTTCATTTTTGGACTCCGTTTTTTAATCTACGTTATATTTATTAGTAAATGCTAATTTAGCATTTAGCTTAAAGAGTAGCGCAGAAGATGGCAATGCGACAATTTGTCGCAGGCTATTTTTTTATGGTGGAGTATTTTGCCAAGCTATGGCGATAGCTTGGCATAAGGGAGGGGGTTATTGCTGAAAGGCTAAGCTGGGCTCTGAGAAAGCGATGGGGGAGTCTTTCTTATCGTCAAAGGTTACTGTTTCCCAGCTGGATTCATTTTCCAGCAGTGTCAGCAGTAGTTTGTTATTGAGGGCATGGCCTGATTTGTATCCTGAAAATGAACCAATCAAGCTGTGCCCAAGCAGGTATAGATCACCGATGGCATCGAGCATTTTATGCTTTACAAACTCATCTTCGTAGCGCAAGCCATCTTCATTTAATACTCGATAATCATCCACAACAATCGCATTATCCATGCTGCCGCCCAGCGCTAGCTGGTTTTGACGCAACAGTTCGATTTCGCGCATAAAGCCGAAGGTGCGTGCCCGACTCACTTCTTTCACGAATGAGGTGGTGGAGAAATCGATAGTGGCCTCTTGGCACGCTTGAAAAGCGGGGTGTTTGAAGTCGATTTTAAAATTAATTTTAAAGCCGTTGTAGGGCTCAAAACGCGCCCATTTATCACCCTCTTCGACTTGAACGGGCTGCGTGATCCGAATAAATTTCTTGGCCGCATCCTGCTCTGCTACACCCGCAGATTGCAATAGAAAAACAAATGGCCCGGCACTGCCATCCATAATCGGCACTTCTGAAGCACTCAATTCGATATAGATGTTATCGATACCAAGCCCTGCTAAGGCCGACAGGAGGTGCTCCACGGTCGAGACTCTTACATCACCCTTGACCAGCGTTGATGATAGCCGGGTATCGCCCACGTTATCGGCACGCGCCTGTATTTCAACCGGTTCGTCCAGGTCGACACGGCGAAAAACGATGCCGCAATCTACAGGAGCAGGTTTGAGGGTCAAGTAGACCTTCTTTCCTGTGTGCAGCCCAACACCCGTTGCTCGGATGGTATTTTTTAGTGTTCGTTGTCTAATCATTATTCGCGCAGTGTATGGAAGTTATCTTTATCGAACTGCGAACCATACCACAATTTTATCATTCTTGCCTATTCCTCCAGCCGATATACCAAGCTCTTTTTGTTGATTTTGCGAGCAATTACACCCTCATCCATGCCCGGCGCACGCGGCACCGGGGCAGGACATTTGTGTAATAGGGCACCGCTGATACCTCCCTTAATTAATCCGCTTGACGGCGTAAAAAAGCGGGAATATCAAGGTAGTCCATATCGTCACCCACCGCCTTATTGCGCAGCTCATAACGCTCAGATGCGATCTGATTTTTTCGATTAACCGCAGGGCGATCCAAGTCACTGTAGTTAATTTTTACATCTGCTTTACGCTCAGTAACAGGCTCAGCAACGGGAACCGGGGCAACAATACGAACACCAGGGGCCTTCTCTTCTCCACGTCCAAGGCCGGTAGCCACTACGGTAACGCGCATTTCATTGCTTAATTCAGGATCGATTACCGTCCCTACCACTACCGTGGCACAATCAGAGGCGAACTGCTTGACGGTATTACCCACCTCTTCAAACTCACCAATCGACATATCAAAGCCTGCGGTAATATTTACCAAAATGCCCCGCGCCCCTGAAAGGTCCACATCTTCCAGTAATGGACTGGAGATGGCTTTTTCAGCCGCAACTTGCGCCCGATCTTCACCACTGGCACTGCCGGTGCCCATCACCGCCATGCCCATTTCTGACATCACGGTGCGTACATCAGCAAAATCCACATTGATCAAACCCTGACGGGTGATCAGCTCTGAGATCCCTTGTACTGCACCAAAAAGTACATCATTTGCTGCTTTGAATGCATCCAGCAGGGTGGTGGTTTTACCCAATACTGAGAGCAGCTTTTCATTGGGAATTGTAATCAGTGAGTCAACATTTTCACTCAACTCTTTAATCCCAAGTTCGGCCACTGCCATGCGTTTTTTTCCTTCAAACGGAAAGGGCTTAGTGACAACCGCCACGGTCAAAATATCCAGCTCTCTGGCAATCTGGGCCACAACCGGGGCAGCGCCCGTACCAGTACCACCGCCCATCCCTGCAGTGATGAAGATCATGTCGGCATCACCAATCACTTCCGCTATCCGCTCGCGATCATCCAATGCTGCCTGGCGGCCTATATCGGGGTTAGCGCCCGCGCCCAACCCTTTAGTGGTGTCACCACCCAGTTGTAAAACTGTCTTTGCAGATGAGTTTCGCAACGCTTGAGCATCGGTATTTGCACAGATAAAGTCTACCCCATCAAGGGTTTGCACCACCATGTGCTCCACGGCGTTGCCACCGCCACCACCGACACCAATAACCTTAATAACGGCATCTGATTCTACTGTATCCAATAATTCAAACATTTCTATACCTCCTAATTTCCCTTACACCCAGAAAAACTACAAATTCCCCTGAAACCAACTTTTCATTTTGTCCCACAACCCTTTCACGCCCGAATCGGCGTTCAACTTGCGCTCTCCCGCCCCCAAGTGGCAATGATGAAAGCCATACTGCAACAAGCCCACACCCGTGGCATGAATCGGATTGCTTACTACATCAACCAAACCGCTTACATTTTTAGGAATACCGATCCGCACCGGCATATGAAAAACCTCTTCCGCCAACTCGATCAAACCTTCAACCTTTGAGCTACCACCGGTCAAAACCACTCCACCTGCCACCAGTTCTTCATAGCCACTGCGTTGTAACTCCGCCTGAATAAGGCCCAACAGCTCTTCATAGCGGGGTTCAATCACCTCGGCCAAGGTGTGTCGCGAGAGGCGGCGCGGCGGGCGATCTCCAATACTCGGCACCTCTATCGTCTCATCTGCACTGGCGAGCTGCGTCAATGAGCAGCCATATTTAATTTTTATCTCTTCTGCGTGGTGTGTCGGGGTACGCAGTGCCACTGCAATATCATTGGTCACCTGGTCACCCGCAATGGGGATCACCGCAGTATGTCTAATCGCCCCTTCTGTGAAGATGGCAATATCTGCGGTGCCGCCGCCAATATCCACAAGACAGACACCCAGCTCTTTCTCATCTTCACTCAACACTGCGTAACTCGAGGCAAACTGTTCAAGGATGACATCATTAACCTCAAGGCCACATCGGCGTACACACTTGATAATATTTTGCGCCGCGCTAACAGCCCCTGTCACCACATGCACCTTGGCTTCCAGGCGCACACCGGACATGCCTACCGGTTCGCGAATCCCCTCTTGATTGTCAATAATGAACTCCTGGGGCAATACATGGAGAATTTTTTGGTCCGCTGGAATAGCGACCGCACGAGCCGCATCCATCACACGATCCACATCAAAATGGGTCACTTCACCGTCACAGATTGCCACAATGCCGTGGGAGTTAAGGCTGCGAATATGGCTGCCCGCAATCCCCGCATAGACCGCATGAATATGGCACCCTGACATCAACTCAGCCTCCTCAACCGCACGCTTAATGGAGTGCACAGTGGACTCGATGTTAACCACCACTCCTTTCTTAAGTCCCCTGGATGGATGAGAACCTAAGCCGATAATTTCTATCTCATTCTCCTGTGTGATTTCACACACCACGGCAACCACTTTCGAGGTGCCGATATCCAGCCCGACAATTAAGTTTTTTTCTCCCTGCTTTGCCATCAAATAAGCCTCTTACCCAACCTTGTTTTCTTTCCAGCTAATGGAAAACCCGTTGCTGTATCTCAAATCCACCCGGCTGATTCGTTTTGATTTTTCAGCCAGCTCATTGCGATAAACATTAATAAAACGTTCTATCCGTTGATCTTGTGGCTCGCGCCCCAGAATCAGTTCAATTTCATTATCCAATTCAACAACCCAAGCGTGTCGCTTACTCACCCGGATGGCGACAATCGAAAGGCCCACCTCGCTTAATATCCGTTGATAGCGCTGGTAGTGCTTTGCCATTTCGCGGCTCAACCCATCGACCCCTTCAAACCGTGGCACTTTGGCATCCACCTCAATGGTCGCGGGATAAAACAGTTCACCCTGCAGATTCACTAGTGCATCATCATGCCAGCGGGCCAATAGTGGCTGCTCTTCCACCTCCAGAGCCAGGGTGTCAGGCCATTGGCGGCGCACCGTAACGCGGCTAACCCAAGGCATCGCCTCTACGGCATCCCGCACCTGCTGAACATCCATACGAATAATCCCATCCTGAAGCAGTGGCTTGACCACATCTCGAAGTTCAGCACCACTCACCTCATGCAATACCCCTGTCACCGAAATCTGCTTCACTGGCAGCCACGCGGCGCTCTGCAACCAGAGCCAATATGCACCCCCGAACAGCCCCAGCAGCAGCGCACCTTTTAAGCTTACCCAAACCAGCTGGGGAAAGAGGCGCTCTCGCCATGTCAATGCTATAGCCGGAGTCGCCTTCGCCGTCATTTTTCACACCTTCAGGCTCTGCGCTAAAATACGCAGCACCAGCTCATCAAATTCAATACCCGCCGCCTTAGCCGCCATGGGCACCAGACTGTGATCTGTCATTCCCGGCACACTGTTAAACTCCAGCAACCAAAAATCACCTCGCTCATCGGTGAGCACATCAACCCGCCCCCACCCTTCGGCATTGAGCGCTTTGAATGCACGCAGCGCCAGCGCTTGCAGTGCTGCCACCCGCTCATCACTCAAGCCACAGGGGCAGAGGTAGCGGGTGGAATTCTCCTGGTACTTCGCCGCAAAGTCATAAAACTCGCGGGGAGTCTCCACCTTTATAGGTGGCAGTGCCTCACCCTCCAAGATAGCGATGGTAAACTCACCCCCACTGACCCACGGCTCGGCAATGATGCAGTCATCATACTGTTTAGCCCGTTGCCAGGCGGGTAACAGCTGCTCCGCCGCTATCACCTTACTCATGCCGACACTTGACCCCTCATGGCTTGGCTTCACCACCAGCGGCAGCTGGAGCAGCTCAATAGCCGTAGCTAGATCAGCCTCTTCCCGCAGCTCGACCATGGCCGGTGTGGGTAGGCCGAGTGCCTGCCACAACTGCTTACAGCGCATCTTGTCCATACTAAGCGCTGAGGAGAGCACCCCACTCCCGGTATAGGGAATATCCAGCAGCTGTAACGCGCCCTGAATGACACCATCCTCACCACCGCGGCCATGCAGCATGTTGAAGGCACGATCAAATTGACCCTTAGCCAGCACTTCGAGAATATCTCCACCCACATCAACACCATAAGCATCAACACCCGAACGCTGTAACGAGGCCAACACCGCAGCACCACTTTTAAGTGATATTTCTCGCTCCGCCGACAGCCCGCCCATCATAACCGCCACTTTGCCAAATGCCTGATTTGATCCCGTGATACTCATTGCTCAACTCCAAGCAGGTGTACCTCTTTTTTCAACTCAACACCTTGTTGTTGTTTTACTGTTTGCATCACTTCATTAATAAGCTGCTCAATATCCGCTGCGGTGGCATCGCCACTATTCACAATAAAGTTGGCATGTTTTTCCGATACAACAGCCCCTCCAATTGCTCGCCCCTTCAAACCGCACGCTTCAATCAGTCGAGCGGCGTAATCCGCTTGTGGGTTACGAAATACCGAGCCTGCATTTGCCAACTGGGTGGGCTGCGTCACACTACGGCGCGCCAGTAACTGACGAATATCATTCATCGTTTCGTTGCCATCACCCTCGCGCAGCGACAACCAAGCGGCGACGAACCACTCATCATTTTCAGGGGCAACCACCGTGCGATAACCTACTTTATACTCCGCCGCATCACGGATCTGACACTTGCCATCTCGCCGCATCACCTCCACTCGATCAACTAGCCGCCAGGTTTCGCCACCGAAAGCACCCGCATTCATTGCCAGCGCCCCGCCCATTGCACCCGGAATGCCACTCAGAAACTCGGCCCCCACCAGCCCCTGCTTGGCACAGAAGCGAGCAACCTTTGCACAGGCAACACCCGCCTCTACTTTTACAGCACTGCCCGCAAGTTGAGTGATCTCATTCAGCCCGCCAAAATAAGCAATCACGGTGCCGCGAAGGCCACCATCGCGCACCAGCACATTACTGCCTAGGCCAAGCCAAAACAGTGGCTCATCGGCGGGCAGCTGGCTCAAAAAAACAGCCAAATCATCAATACCCGCCGGTTTGTAATAACAGTCAGCCGGGCCACCTACACGCCAGGTAGTGTGTGCGGACATCGGCTCGTTAAACTTCAACTCACCTCGCAAACCGGTAAAAGTGTGGTTACGCAGCACCACTACTATTGACCTCCCCACCGTGCAGCCAGCTGCTGCGCACTGCGGCCAATATTACCCGCACCGAGAAGCAACAAAACATCACCTGCTTTCAGCAGTGCAGGTAACAACTCGGGTAACGCTTCTCGCTGCTCAACAAAAACAGGGGTCACCTGGCCTCTGGCGCGAATCGCTTTGCAAAGTGAGCGGCTATCCGCCCCTGCAATAGGCTCTTCACCTGCCGCAAACACCTCTAGCAATAGCAGTAGGTCTGGCTCGCTCAGTTGCAGTACAAAATCTTCAAACAGCTCTTCGGTACGGCTATATCGGTGGGGTTGAAAGGCAACCACTAAACGCCGTTCAGGCCAGCTCTCACGTATCGCATTCACCGTTGCCTCAATCTCTGTGGGGTGGTGGCCATAATCATCGATCAATAGCACCTCGCCTACCGGCATTTGCAGCTCTCCATATATTTGAAAGCGTCGTGCAATGCCCTCAAACTGGATCAGCGCCTGCTGAATGGCATCGTCATCGACGCCCAGCTGGTCCGCAACGGCAATCGCCGCCAAGGCGTTCTGAATATTGTGCCGCCCCGGCAGGTTCAATTCGATTTGTAGCCGTTTGCTCTTGTCAGGCCGCGAGACACTGAAGTGCGAGCGTCCCTGCTGGCACTGCACATCGCTGGCCCGGTAATCTGCATTTTCACTAAAACCATAAGTCACTACCGGGCGACTCACCTCATGTAACATCGCGCTGATCACCGGGTCATCTACACAGAGCACCGCCAAGCCGTAAAAAGGTAGATGGTGCAGAAACTCCAAAAAGGTTTGGCGTAACTTTTCGAAGTCACCGCCGTAGGTCGACATGTGGTCGGCCTCAATATTGGTGACAATTGCCGTCATCGGTTGCAGGTGCAAAAAAGAGGCGTCGCTCTCATCCGCCTCTGCCACCAAATAGTGGCTGCGCCCCAAGCGAGCATTGCTGCCGGCGCTATTCAAACGGCCACCAATCACAAACGTCGGATCAAGCCCCCCCTCGGCCAACAGACTGGCCACAAAACTGGTAGTGGTGGTCTTGCCGTGTGTTCCGGCAACCGCAATACCGTGGCGAAAGCGCATCAGCTCCGCTAGCATCTCGGCACGAGGAATAATCGGTACCCTCAATTCACGGGCACGGGCCACCTCAATATTTGATTCATCAATCGCACTGGAGACCACCACTACATCCGCATCATCGACTAATCCAGCATCGTGGCCGATAACAATTTGGGCACCCAGCTCGCTCAAACGCTGTGTCATCTGGCCTTGGAGTAGATCCGAACCCGACACTTTATAGCCTAAGTTTTTCAGTACTTCTGCAATGCCACCCATACCGACACCACCGATACCTACGAAGTGAATGCGCTGTACTCGCCCCATACCCTGATTATGCGCCATTATTTGCGACCTCCAGACAGCGGTTCGCTACGGTTAGCGTTGCACCCGGCTTACCCAAAGCGCGTGCCGCTTCTGCCATTTTCAGAAGTTCAGTGCGGCCATTATTGAGGTGTAGATATTGTTTGATCATCTCCGCCAGCTGCTCTGCTTTTAGCTCATTTTGTGATACCACGGTTGCTGCCGCATGCGCCACCAGGTATGCCGCATTTTTAGTTTGGTGATCATCCACAGCGTATGGATACGGCACTAAAATAGAGCCTATTCCGGCACATGCCAATTCAGAAATGGTAAGTGCTCCCGCGCGGCAAATCACCAGATCGGCCCAGCCATAAGCCGCTGCCATATCGTCGATATAGGCCTCAATACGCCCATTAACGCCCGCCTGCTGATAGCCGTCTTTGGCAGTGCTAATATTCCGTTTTCCCGTCTGGTGCCATACTTCATATTCATTTTCACCACTTAAAAGTGCTAACGCTGCTGGTAGCACATCGTTCAACGCTTTTGCCCCCAGGCTTCCGCCCAACACCAGCAGATGCAGCGGCTGTCCCTGGCGCGCTTGGAAGCGCTCAGCAGGCGCTGCAAGATTTAGAATCTCCCCTCGAATCGGGTTGCCCGTTAACTCTGATCTAGGCAGTACACCTGGAAAAGCGGCCATCACCTTGTCGGCCCAGCGAGCCAACCAGCGGTTGGTCATTCCGGGCACTGCATTCTGTTCATGCACCAACAATTTTCTGCCGGTGAGGGCGGCAACCAGGCCCGCCGGGCCGGTAACAAATCCGCCCATTCCCAGTACCGCAGAGGGGTTGCGTTGGCGTAGTATTTTCCACGCCTGCCACATTGCGCTGAGCAGCGTAAAGGGCATACTCAATTTACGCAGTAAACCCTTGCCTCTGACGCCGCTGATATTGATGTAGTCAATGGCAATATTCGCCTTGGGCACCACCTCCGCTTCGAGGCCGGCACGGGTACCTAACCAGCGCACCTCAACACCCTGCTCACGCAGCTGCTCAGCCACTGCCAGCGCCGGATAGATGTGGCCACCGGTACCACCCGCCATAATTAAAATGGAGGCCGTCTGCTTCATGCGTTCACCGCCTTGCCATATTCAGAAAGCTCGGCAAGTTTCGCTTCATGGTAGACACGCAGCAGCAGCGCTATCGCAACACAGGTCACGACAATGCTGGAGCCGCCATAACTCATCAATGGCAGCGTCAAACCCTTGGTTGGTAACACGCCCATATTCACGCCTATATTGATAAAAGCCTGCATACCCAGCCAAAGGCCAATCCCAAAGGCAAGGTAACCACCAAAAAGCTGGCCATTCAACAGTGCCAGCTTGCCAATACGAAACGCCCGCCACACCAGTAAACCGAACAGGAATATCACTAGGGCACCCCCCGCAAAGCCAAGCTCCTCTGACAAAACAGAGAATACAAAATCGGTATGCGCTTCGGGCAGGTAAAAGAGCTTCTGAACACTCTCACCCAGGCCAACACCAAGCCATTCACCGCGCCCAAATGCGATCAGCGCCTGTGTTAACTGGAAGCCATTACCAAAGGGGTCCGCCCAAGGGTCCATAAAAGAGACAATTCGGGCCATTCGGTAAGGCTCCACCACCACTAAAACGGCCAGCAGCCCCGCAACCGTCGCCAGCAGAACCACAAAACGGCTCAATGGCACACCCGCCAGAAAAAGCATGCCCATTGCGGTCGCCATGATCACCACCGTTGAACCAAAATCAGGCTCTGCAATTAGTAACGCACTCAACAGCGCAAGAATAAAAAAGGGTTTTATAAAGCCCACAATATGAGTTCGGACTTCATCAAGCCGCCGCACCAGATAGCCTGCCATAAAGATAATCACCAACAGTTTGACCAACTCGGATGCCTGGAAATTTGCCACGCCCAATGGCAACCAGCGTCGACTACCCTTTACCTCAATACCGACACCTGGAATCAACACCAAAATCAACAAAATAAAACCCATCAGCAGTAGCAGCGGACTAAAGCGCTCCCAATGCTCAAGAGATACTGCAAACAACACCGCACCACACACCAGACCGACAACAATAAAGACCGACTGTTTTTGCAGGTAGTGAAAAGGCGAATTCATCGATTCATCAGCAATACTAATTGAGGCGGATGTCATCATTACCAGGCCAATAGAGAGCAGCGTTAGCACCGTCAATACCAGTGTATTGTCAATGTTAAACATACTCTCAGGCACTTGAGCACCCATCACTAGGTTAGCCATTTGAAAGCCCCTTAACCGCATCGGAAAACTGCTCGCCACGCGCCTCAAAGCCCTCAAACATATCGAAGCTGGCACAGGCCGGCGAAAGCAATACCTGCTCACCCGGCTCCACCAACCTAGCCGCCATCTCCACCGCCTCTCGCATCGTAGTGGCGTACTGGCAGGGCACACTCTCCTGTAACAATGAGGCAATCTTCTCCCCATCTTCACCCATCAGCACCACCGCTTTTAACTTGTCGCTCACGGCTTGCAGCGGCGTGAAGTCCGCACCCTTCCCCTGACCGCCGGCAATCAGAACCAGTTTACCGTCAAAGCCGTTTATAGCCGCCAGCGTGGCGCCCACATTGGTCGCCTTGGAGTCGTTGTACCAGGCCACACCCCTGCGGTTTGCAACATACTGGCAACGGTGCGGCAGCCCTGCAAACTCATTCAGTGTGGTGACCATTGCCCCACGATCCAAGCCCAGTGCATCACCCATGGCGAGTGCGGCCAGTGCATTAGCCAAGTTAGCCCGCCCAACCATGCAGACATCAGCCACCAACATCAGCCGCTGCTGACCACAGCACAGCCACTGCTCTCCCGACCATTCACACAATCCATACTCACCCTCGCGGGGGCTATTCAAAGTGAACCAACCTGCCTTCTCACATCCGGCAGCCATGGCTGCAACTCGTGGATCATCACGATTGAGCACTTGGCTCTTCGCGCCATTAAAGATCGCCTGTTTGGCTCGGCTATAACTCGCTAGGTTGTCATATCGATCCATATGATCTTCTGATATGTTCAACACCGTTGCGACCGCCGCATTAACTTCTGTGGCCGTTTCAAGCTGAAAGCTGGAGAGCTCCAACACATACAGGTCGGGCACCGGCTGTGCCAACAACGCTAAAGCGGGTATACCAATATTCCCACCCACCAACACCCGCTTTCCGCTGCGGGCGGCCATCGCTGTCAACAACAGGGTGACTGTGCTCTTACCGTTTGAGCCAGTAATCGCGGCGATCGGGGCTTGGGCTAAGGAGGCAAACAGCGCAATATCTCCACTCACCTCAACCCCACGAGCCAGCGCCTTCTGGATTAAGGGTTCCTGCAGTGAGACCCCTGGGCTGATAATCAGACGCTCTGCCGCATCAAAAGCCGCTTCATCAAAACCACCCACAAATACCGGCACATCGGGCAAGGTCTCATGCAAAACATCTAAGCCGGGTGGTGAAATCCGGCTATCCGTCACCGCTACCGACTCACCTTGTTGAGACAAAAATTGCGCGCATGAGAGACCGCTTTTACCTAACCCGACAATCAGGGTTGGTAACGGCTGCGGTACTCTCTCTGCTGTTGATTTCACTTGCATACTCCGCTATCGAATCTTCAATGAAGCCAAACCGATCAAAACAAGAATGATGGTTATAATCCAGAAACGCACAATGACTCTCGGCTCAGGCCACCCTTTTAACTCAAAATGGTGATGTAGCGGTGCCATACGAAATACTCGTCGCCCGGTGGTCTTATAACTGACCACCTGAATAATCACCGAAAGCGTCTCCATAACAAACACTCCGCCCATAATGAAGAGCACCACCTCTTGGCGTAATACCACCGCCACTACACCCAGCGCCGCACCCAGCGCCAGTGCGCCGACATCACCCATAAAAACCATCGCAGGGTAGGTGTTGAACCACAAAAAACCTAACCCGGCACCGACGATGGCGGCACAGAAAATAGCCACTTCACCCGCACCGGGCAGGTGGGCAATCGAAAGATAATTGGCAAACCCAGCATGACCGGTCACATAAGCAAACAGCGCCAATGCACCCGCCACCATGACGGTTGGCAGAATCGCCAGACCATCCAGGCCATCTGTCAAATTGACGGCATTGCTCGAACCCACGATCACGAAATAGCTCAACACGATAAACATCGCGCCCAGGTTGATCACAACATCCTTAAAAAATGGCATATAGAATGCCGTCTCCGCAGGAATCACCGCAGTAAAGTAGAGTGCTGAGGCACTCACCAAGGCAGCAACAGACTGCCAAAAATATTTGTAGCGGGCACTCAGCCCTTTAGGGTCTTTCTTAACCAGTTTTTTCCAGTCATCAACCCAGCCAATGGCACCAAATGCCAGAGTTGTCAGCAAGACCACCCAGACATAGCGATTATTCAAGTCGGCCCACAACAACGTACTGATGGCAATCGAAACCAAAATCAACGCACCACCCATGGTAGGCGTTCCCTCTTTCACAAGGTGTGTCTCGGGGCCATCACCACGAATCGGTTGGCCCATCTGGTATTCGTTCAGTTTGCGAATCATTTTTGGACCAACCACGAGGCTGATCACCAGCGCAGTAAGCACCCCCAAAATGACACGCAGTGTCAGGTATTGAAACAGATTAAAACCACTATGAAACTGAGTTAAATAATCAGCTAACCAGAGCAACATCAGGCATCCCCTCCGCCCAGCAGGGCCTCAACAACGCGCTCCATCGCCATTGAACGGGATCCTTTCACCAATAAAGTATTTCCTGGCATTTGCTCTTTTTTCAGTGCCGCAATCAATTTATTCTGCTCAAGAAAGTGATACGCTTCGCCCTCGAAAGCCTCGACCGCACACTGTGACTGTTTGCCCAGTGCATACAGCACATCGATTCCGGCACGAGCGGCCTGCTCACCCACTTTGCAATGATCTTTCTCAGCCGACTCACCCAGCTCGGCCATATCAGCCATCACCAATATACGTTTTCCTGAGCACCTCTTAAGTACCTCAATCGCCGCGCTGTATGAGTTGAGATTAGCGTTGTAGCTGTCATCAATTACAGAGGCACCACTTGCTGTGTTGTAGCCTTTAAGCCGCCCTTTAACCGGGCTCACCGCCTCAATACCTGCGCTGATCTTTTTGATATCGATGCCCAACGCAAATGCAGCCGCGGTGGCGGCCAGTGCATTACGGACATTATGCTCACCCCGTAGTGCCAGCTGGCAGGAAAAAGCTCCCTTTGGTGTTTCAACCTCCAGTTGGCTGCCCTGAATATCTGCGCGCCAGGTTGCTTGAATATCTGCGCTGTTATGGAGTGCAAAGCTCACGATCTGTTTGCCCTCGCAGAGGCCAGTCCAATAGTCTGCATATTGATCATCTCGATTAATAATTGCGCGGCCACTGCGGGTAAGGCCGCCGTATATCTCACCCTTGGCAATGGCGACACCCTGCTCACTACCAAAGCCTTCAAGGTGAGCACGGCCGGCATTGTTAACCACAGCCACATCTGGCCTAGCCAGTTGCGTCAAATAGGCGATCTCTCCCCTATGATTAGCACCCATTTCAACCACCGCAAATTGATGTTCTCGCTGTAGGCTAAGCAGCGTTAGTGGCACGCCGTAATCATTATTCAAATTGCCCTTGGTTGCTAAGACCGGCCCCGCCTGAGCAAGAATTGCGGCGAGTATCTCTTTCACGGTCGTCTTGCCATTACTACCCGTAATACCGACAACGGTTAAAGCCAGCTCTTCGCGCCAGTGACGGGCGAGATCCCCCAGTGCCAGGCGGCAGTCGCTCACCACCAATTGCGGTAAATTTGTTGTTTGAATAGACTCCACCATCACACAGCGGGCACCCTGTTGCTCGGCCTGCGCTATAAAATGGTGCCCATCAAACTGCTCACCACGGATCGCCACATATAGCGAACCCTCAACCAAGGTGCGGGTGTCAATACTGACCGCATCAAATGCGACATCCTCACCACGGCACTCGCCTTGGGTGAAGGTTGCCGCTTGCTGCAGCGTCATCATCACGCCTGCTCCCGCCGTGCAGCCAGCTGCTCTATCACCTGCTGGCTATCACTAAACGCCACCGTTTCGCCCGCCACGATCTGGTAATCTTCATGCCCTTTTCCTGCAATCAAAATCACGTCATCTACTGAGGCGTTGGCAATGGCATAGTCAATTGCCTCTGCCCGGTCAGCAATCACTTTAACCCGCTCTTGCTGTGTAACTCCCCCCAAAATATCGACAATAATCCGTGCCGCATCTTCATCACGCGGGTTATCATTTGTGAGAATAACCTTGTCAGCGTGGCACTCTGCAATGGCTCCCATCAGTGATCGTTTGCCACTATCCCGCTCACCACCACAACCAAACAGACACCACAGCTTTCCATCACAGTGCTCACGGAGTGCTTCCAGCGCCTGTTCCAAAGCATCTGGTGTGTGGGCATAATCCACCACCACCAGCGGCAGACCCGACTGCGTAAAGCACTCCATGCGACCGGGTACCGCAACACACTTGGCCAAGCGCGCTGCAATCAGGTTACGCGGCAGTCCAAGCCATAACAAAACTCCGTAAATCGCCAATAAATTGGCCGCGTTAAAACGCCCCAATAGTGACGATTTAATCGTGACGCTGCCACTCGGGTCGCGCACCGACATCTGCAATCCACTTCGCGTTAGCTTTAACTCAGAAGCTGAAATCAACGGATTCTCAGGCAGTCCACTGGTTAATTCCAAACTGTAGGCGCTCAAGCCGATATACCCTGTCAGATCGCGCAGCAGCGCACGCCCGAATGCATCATCGGTATTGATGACGGCGTATTTCAATCCAGGCATCACAAACAGTCGCTGCTTTGCTCTGCCATAACGCTGCATATCACCGTGATAATCGAGGTGATCACGACTCAAATTGGTAAAGAGCGCAATATCAAAAACAACACCCTCAACCCGCCCCTGGTCCAGGCCATGGGATGAGACCTCCATCACCACATGTGTTGCACCCGCACCATGCAGATCAGCCAATATTCTATGTACTTCAATGGCGTTGGGTGTGGTATATCCACCGTGAACCAGCTGCCCATATAAACCATAGCCAAGGGTGCCTATCACCCCGCAAGGGCTCTGGTTACTCAACACCTGGGCCAATAACTGGGTACAGGTGGTTTTACCATTAGTACCCGTCACACCGACCATGGTCATGGCGCGTGACGGGTGGCCGTAAAAACTGGAGGCGATCCACCCTAGCTGGTGGCTCAAATCATCAATGATGATCACTGGCACTGCGTAGGTTGACAGATCACCCAGAGTATCCGTCTGCTCACACAGTACCGCCACCGCACCGGCGGCAATCGCCTCGGGAATAAAGTCAGCTCCGTGGTGACGAATACCTGACAACGCAACAAAAAGAGTACCGGCGGATACCTCTTTGCTGTTTGAGGTAATCCCAAAAACTTCGCAGTCCTGCTGTTGAGGCAGATCAACAATGCCATTCAAAATCAGACTCAAACGGGGCAGTTTTTTCGTTTTTGACTTCATAAAATCAGTGCACCCCCTGTGCTGCCTGATGTCGATTTTCAACCGATATATTATCGGGCGCTATATTCAGCAAGCGCAGCGCACCCGCCATCACGGCACTAAAAACCGGTGCCGCCACCGCGCCGCCGTAATACTCATCACCCTGCGGCTCATCAACCACGACCACCATCACCAGTCGTGGATCACTTGCGGGAGCCAAACCGGCGTAGAGCGCTAAATAGCGATCTTCCATATAACCCGTTGCGCCCACTTTTCTCACTGTGCCGGTTTTAGCCGCAACCCGATAACCGGCAATGGCCCCTTTTTGGCCGGTACCACCCGCCTCTACAACACGCTCCATCATGGTGCGAACTTGGCGCGCCACATCCGCAGAAAAAGCAGCCTGGCGCGCTTGGCCCGGTAGACTCTCATGGTGTACAAAGCGAGCGGGAACCAGCTTGCCATCATTGGCTAATGCAGTGTAAGACTGTGCAATTTGCAATGGTGATGCAGAGAGGCCATAGCCATAAGAGAGCGTCACTCGCCGCGCCTCATTCCAATCAATATAGTGAGGCAACCGACCCGCGCGCTCACCCGGAAAACCTGTACCGGGCAGCTCACCAAAACCCACATCTGACAGCACCTGCCACAGCGCCTCTGGCTCAGTTGCCTGTGCCAGCTTGGCCGCCCCCACGTTGCTAGACTTTTGAATCAGCGTGGTCAGATCGAGCACACCATAATTACGAAAGTCCTTCACCGTGTGGCTCCCCACCCGCAGATAACCGGGCCGGGTGTCAATCATGATATCGCTGCTCACTGCGCCTGACTCAAGAGCGGCGGCCACGGTGAAAGGTTTTAATATTGATCCAGGCTCCACCAAATCAGTCACCGCCCGGTTGCGATAGAGGTTACTGCGCAATTCGGCACGATTATTCGGGTTAAATGCGGGCTGATTCACCAGTGCCAACACCTCACCCGTTTTAACATCCATCAACACCGCAGAACCCGCCAAAGCATCATGGTGCTGGATAGCCCTCTTCAACTCGCGATAGGCGAGATACTGCAAACGCTTATCAATGGTCAAGGTCAAATTTTCACCCGCTACCGGCGAGCGAATACTTTTCACATCCTCAACAATCCGCCCACGCAGGTCGCGAATAATCTGTTTTTCGCCATACTCTCCGCGCAACCACTCATCGTAGACCAGTTCCATTCCCTCTTGCCCTTGGTCATCGACATTGGTAAAACCAACCAGATGCGCAGAAACTTCGCCCGTAGGGTAGTAACGTTTATATTCACGCTGAAGATGCACGCCGCTGATATTCAATGCCATAACACGCCTACCAAGGTCAGGATCAATCTGTCGGCGAAGATAGACAAAACCACGCCCCATACGCCCCTTTAAGGCCTTCTCCACATCCACCTTTAACAGCTGGCCCAGCGCCCGCCATTCAGCGCGATTCTGGCTCAGTTTCTGAGGGTTAAGCCATACAGAGTCAACGGGCGTACTGATGGCCAGCGGCTCACCGTTACGGTCAAGAATCATCCCGCGTGTTGCACCAATTTCGATATTTCTCAGGTACCGGGCATCACCCTCACCCTGTAGAAAATCACCCTCAACCACATGCAGGTAAGCCCCGCGAATAAGCAGCAAGACCATCACAGAACCCAGCAATAACAGGGCAAATCCTTGCCTAAGGGGATAGTTATCTTGATGCACCTGGTCTGTCACGGCCTTACTATTACAACCTCGTTTTCACCGGGAAGCGCCATATCTAAGCGCTTCGCCGCTGTACTTTCAATACGCCACGGTGTTGCCAGCGTGCCCTGTTCAAGCTGCAACCGTCCCCATTCAATCTCCAATTTGTCCTGCTCTTTGCGCTGCTGCTCCAGCTCAACAAATAGCTTGCGACTCTGGTGCTGGGTATAGACCACACCAATGGCACTCGACAACACAGCCAATAGCAGCAAAAAAACCACGATACGTATCGCCATTACTGTTTCTCTGCACACCGCATAATGGCACTGCGCGAGCGCACATTTTCCGCAATCTCTTGTTTACTCGCCCTTACCGCCTTACCGATCGCTCGTAGGGGTGGCTTACGCATTTCATCCTCCCGCACTGGCAGCCCACGCGGATAAACATCCGCTGCCGAATGGGTTCGAATAAACTGTTTGACGATGCGATCTTCTAAGGAGTGAAAGCTGATCACACTCAAACGACCACCCACTGCCAGCACTTCGAATATATCTTCTAGGCAATCTTTCAGGTCATCCAGCTCACGATTAATATGGATACGAATCCCCTGAAAGCTCCGTGTTGCCGCATCAATGCGGTGCTCACGGGTCGGGCTGGCAGCACGAATAATATTCGCCAGCTGCTCAGTGGTTTCAATAGGCGCTGCATCCCGTGCCGCAATAATCGCTCCGGCAATTTTCCAGGCAAAACGCTCCTCTCCATACTCGCGAATAACATCCGCCAGCGGCTGGCGCTCCACATCAGCAATCCACTCCGCTGCACTCAACCCCGTCGAAGCCATGCGCATATCCAGAGGGCCATCCATACGAAAGCTAAAACCACGACCTGCATCATCAATCTGTGGTGACGAAACACCCAAGTCGAGAAAAATACCCTTTACACGACCCGCCACTCCGCTCTCAGCCGCCCACTCGCCCATGGAGGCAAAGCTGCCCTTGACCATGGTAAATCGTGAATCACTACCAAAACGCGCCTCAGCCGCCGCAACCGCCTGATCATCCTTATCAAATCCAATTAAGCGCCCGTCACTTCCCAGCGCCTTCAGAATTTCAGCCGAATGCCCACCACGACCAAAAGTACCATCGATATAGATTCCGTCCGGCTGAATATTAAGTGATTCAACCGCCTCATGAAGCAAAACAGGATAGTGAGTGTGCTCAGCCATTAGAGTGACAGACCGCCCCAGCTTGCCAAGTTAATACTCTCATCATCATCCTCTTCCAGATAGGATGAGCAGAGCGCATTCCAGCGTCCCTCATCCCATATTTCGAACTTATTACCCTGCCCAATCATCACAATTTTCTTCTCAATGGCAGCAAACTCCCGCAACGGCGACGGCAGCAAAATACGGCCACTGCCATCCATTTCACAATCCGTTGCATGGCCCATAATCAAACGCTGCAAGCGGCGCGCTTTTGGATCGAAAGTAGGTAGTTCAAGCAGCTTGCGCTCAACACGCTCCCACTCGGGTAGCGGATACAGCAGCAAGTGGCGCTCACGATCCACCGTGACCACCAACTGCCTTTCACAAGACTCCTGGAGCTGTTCCCGATAACGGGAGGGCATTGCCATGCGCCCCTTAGCATCCAGATTAATTGTGTTAACGCCTCGTAACAAAACACCCCCAAAAAACCACTTTACACCACTTTTACCCACTTCCTGACACTATAGAGCCCACAAGGAGCCC
This sequence comes from Gammaproteobacteria bacterium, assembly GCA_021647245.1. Taxonomy (NCBI): domain Bacteria; kingdom Pseudomonadati; phylum Pseudomonadota; class Gammaproteobacteria; species Gammaproteobacteria bacterium. Next base: position 36,757 of record JAKIVC010000019.1, on the reverse strand, counting down.
GAGTCAAGATAAAGTCCGGTGTTTTTTCTTATAAGACAACAACATAGGAGTAGTTTTCAGAAGGGTGTAACACATAAAATTACAGCTAGAAATCAGCCTGATAACCGCGTAACTTAAAGTAGAACATTAAGGAAGTAGCGGCCAAAATAGCGATAAAAAGAAATAAGTGGAGAAAAATAGGCACCTCTGCCATTTTTCTATCAACTCATTGGAAGCCTAAAGGCATTTGATAAGCAGGGTAGATGCTCACGGCACCGTAACACCATAAAAATCATCATAAACATCCGCAGCATCCGCCCTCCCCTCAGCACCCCGAAGCAACAGCCCCGCACTCATCCCTGCGGCAGTTGCCGCATCCAGCTCAGCTTGAAGATCAGAAAGAAACAGTATCTCCGCCGCTGGCAGACCGATCTCCTCGCTAATCATCCGGTATGAAGCGGGGTCACCTTTACTGCCCACCTGGGTATCAAAATAGCCACTGAAGAGCGGCCTCATGTCACCAAATTCAGTATGGGCGAAGAGTAGCTGCTGCGCCTTTACAGAGCCTGACGAGTAGACATAGAGGAGAACTCCCCACTCTGCCCACTGTTTAAGCTTCTCATAAGCATCCGGGTAAACGTGCCCCTGATAATCGCCATTCTCATAACCTTGTTGCCAGAGCATCCCCTGCAACGCTTTTAGCGGGGTGATTTTTTTATCGTCATCCATCCACTCAGCCAGTTGATGGATGGCTTCATCAAGGGAAAGCGTGTGCCCAACTTCAACGGAAACTGCCGCCAATTGCTCAGCAACCGCAGGTTCATCTGCATGCTGTCGAATAAACGGTGCGAGCTTTTTTCGTGCATAGGGAAATAAGGTTTCATGCACAAAACTGATTGAGGTGGTTGTACCCTCTATGTCTGTTACAACCGCCTTAATCACAAGTATTGCGCCTTAAATCGCTCAAAACTCGGGAAGCTCACCGCAATCGGGTTATCAGTATACTCTGCAACCCACCCCTCCTGGCTGGTAAATAGCCGGATACACTTAAAGTCTGGCGACTCGCCCATATCAAACCAGTGTGGCACGCCTCTCGGCACGCTGATCAGGTCACCCGCCTCACACATCAAACCAAGCACCTCTCCTTTGATGTGAAGATAGAACAGCCCACACCCCTCAACAAAAAAGCGCACTTCGTAGTCGCTGTGAGTATGCTCGCCCAAAAACTTATTACGCAAAATAGTTTTTTCCGGGTGGTCCGGCCCCAGGCTAATCACATCAACCGACTGGAAATTGTAGCGTTTCATTAGGCGGTTCACCTCGCTGCGATAAGCGGCGATAACCTGCTCTTGGCTGGCACCCTGTGCCAATGAGTGGTCTGTTCGCCACTGCTCAAACAACACACCGCGCTGTGCCAGATCAGCACTAATTTGCAATGGATCATCAATCACCTGTGGCGATAAAACACCTTGCTCTGGGGCTATAGTCAATACACTCATCACGCTCTCCAAAATCAACTTCGCTATTGTAACGCTGGAAAAAGTGTAACCGCAAAACAAAAAACAATCGCCAAACGTGCGCATAAAAAACTTGACACCAAACAATAATATTCTAAGATAGTAATCAATTACTATCTTTTAGCGAAAACTCGATGAAAACCACAAAAAAGAACCTGAGTGCTGACCAACGCCGCACTGTTACAGTTAAAGCCGTCATCGACTTGGCGGCAGAGAGTAATCCCAGCAAAATCACGACCGCAGCGATTGCAAAACATATGAATGTAACTCAAGGCGCTCTATTTCGTCACTTCCCTAGCAAAGAGGCGATCTGGCAGGCGGTGATGGCGTGGGTTGCTGACCACCTGCTGGCACGGGTGGATAAAGCCGCCGCAAGCGCCCCAACACCGCTCGCAGCTTTAGAGGCGATGTTCATTGCACATATCGAATTTGTCTCCAGCCACCCCGGTGTTCCTCGCATGTTATTTGGTGAGTTACAACATACTCACGACAGTGCACCCAAGCAGATGGTGCGCACTCTGCTAAAAAAGTATGCCCAACGCCTAGCGGATTGGATCGAAAAGGGGAAAGCAGCGGGTGAAATTGACCCTTCTGTGGACTCTACAGCCGCTTGCCAGCTCTTCATTGGAGCGATTCAGGGCTTAGTCATGCAGTCACTTATTACCGGGGAGAGCGATACCATGCGCGACAAAGCCATCCGTGTTTTTACAATCTTTCGTCAAGGCATTGAGGCCAAATCATGAAAAAACCACTGATAAATATCCGCACCGCCGCCTTGATATTGGTGCTGTTGCCGCTACTGCTGGCTTTTGGCTACGTGGTGACCAACTCAGGCCCACTGGCCCCCATACCGGTTACGGTGCAGACGGTTGAGGAGCAATCCATTACCCCAGCCCTATTTGGCATCGGCACGGTTGAAGCCCGCTACCGCTACCGTATTGGCCCGGTCATGACCGGACGGCTGTTATCACTCAACCGCGATGTGGGTGAGCGCGTTGTGGCAGGGGAAGTGTTGGGCGAAATGGATCCCATCGATATGGATGATAAAATTGCCACCAACCATGCCGCCGTTAGACGTGCAAACGCCTCGATCACAGCTGCCGAAGCACGCGTCAATGACCTGGCTGCTCGTACCCAATACTCCGAAGCGCAAGCAAAACGCTACAAGCAACTGGCCATTGAGCGTAATGTCAGTGCTGAAGTGGCAGAAGCAAAAGAGCAAGAGTATCAAGTGGCCCAAGCTGGGTTAGAGGTTTCTCTGGCGACGCTGAATGCGGCACAGCAAGAGCTGGAGATGTTGCGCTCAGAGCACCAGGGCCTGCTAAGGCAGCGCCGCAACCTACTACTGATCGCACCCGTGGACGGCATCATTACCAGCCGCCATATCGAACCTGGCAGCACCGCCATGGCAGGCCAATCGGTGCTGGAGATAATTGACCCCGCAAGCCTCTGGATTAACGTGCGCTTTAACCAACTGCAATCCAATGGACTGGCAAAAGAGTTACCTGCCATCATTGTATTGCGCTCACGGGCAAACCAACCAGCCACAGGAGAAGTCGCTCGTATCGAGCTGTTAGCAGACGCTGTTACGGAAGAGACGCTGGCAAAAGTGGTTTTTAAACAGCTACCAGAGCCTATCCCCCCTATTGGAGAGCTGGCCGAGGTGACCGTTTCACTGCCTCAACTGGATGCCACGCCCGTTGTGCCCAACGCCAGCATAAAGCGCCTTAAGGGGCAAACGGGCGTATGGCGGATTGAGGGTGATGACTTGCAATTTACGCCCGTTGAAACCGGCACTTCTGACCTAGAGGGAAGGGTGCAGATCACGCAGGGGCTTAAAGCCGGTGACCAGGTGGTGGTTTACAGTAAACAGGAGTTAACCAGCCGCAGCCGCATCACCATAGTAGACCACCTGGTCGGTAACGGATCATGATCAGCCTGGCTGCCCGCGATGTACTCCACAGCTGGGGGAAATTTGTCTTCACCGGCGTGGGATTGGGACTACTGATTGGTGTCACCCTAACCATGGCGGGTGTCTACCGTGGCATGGTGGATGATGCCAAGGTACTGCTGAATAATAGTGGTGCCGATATGTGGGTAGTTCAAAAAGATACCCTGGGCCCCTATGCCGAACCCTCTAGCCTGCATGACGACATCTATCGCAGCATCCTCGCCATGCCGGGTGTCGCCCGTGCCGCCAACGTCACCTACCTCACCATGCAGGTACGGCAAGGTGAGCGTGATGTCAGGGCAATGGTGGTCGGCATCATACCGGATGGCCCTGGTGAACCCGGTCACCTGTTAGCCGGGCGACAGATCACCCGCAGCCACTACGAAGCGGTAGTGGATATCGCCACCGGCTTTGAGTTAGGCGAGACCATTCGCATTCGCCGCCATAACTACACCGTGGTCGGCTTGACCCGGCGCATGGTCTCCTCTGGAGGTGACCCCATGGTATTCATCCCGCTCAGGGATGCACAGGAAGCACAGTTCCTGAAAGATAATGATGCGATCATTAATGAGCGTAACCGTACCGCAGCCAACCCGGCTTTTAGCCGCCCGGAAGTGCTGGATGCCATCCTCAGCTCACAAAGCAGCAACCCATTTGTCAATGCGATACTGGTGCAGGTAAAGCCTGGGTTCTCCGCAGAAAAAGTGGCCGAACCGATACAGCGCTGGCAACGACTGCAAGTCTATACACGCGCCCAAATGGAAGAGATTCTGGTTGCCAAGCTGATTGCCACCTCATCCAAACAGATCGGTATGTTTCTGGTGATCCTGGCCATCGTTAGTGCCGCCATTGTCGCCTTCATCATCTACACCCTGACCATGGGTAAGATCCGCGAGATTGCCGTACTCAAACTAATCGGCACCCGCAACCGCACTATTGCTGGCATGATTATGCAGCAAGCTGTGGGGTTGGGATTGATCGGCTTTGTCGTCGGCAAGGTCTCCGCCACCCTCTGGGCACCGATGTTCCCTAAATATGTACTACTCGAGCCGGGGGATGCGCTGCGGGGATTTATCGCTATTGTCATTATCTGCATTCTGGCCAGCCTGTTGGCCATCCGCGCCGCCCTCAAGGTTGATCCGGCCGAAGCGATTGGAGGCTAATATGGAAGAGAGTAAAGGTATTTTAATTGAAGGGATGCGCAAACGCTACGGCGAGGGCGATACGGCCGTTGATGCCCTCAAAGAGGTCAACATGCGCGTCACCCCCGGTGAAGTGGTTGGACTGATTGGCCCCTCAGGCTCCGGCAAGAGCACCCTGCTCAAATGCCTAGGGGCTGTCATAGAGCCAACGGCAGGCCGAATGACCCTGGGAGACAAAGTGATCTATGATAACGGCTGGCAGATAAAAGACCTCCGCGCCCTGCGCCGTGACAATATTGGCTTTGTCTTTCAGGCACCCTACCTAATCCCCTTCCTGGATGTCACGGATAACGTGGCACTACTGCCCATGCTGGCGGGGCACTCCAATGCCGAATCGCGCAAACGGGCAGTGGCGTTACTCGACGCACTGGACGTTGCCCACCGCGCCAAAGCGATGCCCTCACAACTCTCAGGTGGAGAGCAACAACGTGTCGCCATTGCCCGCGCACTGGTCAACCAACCCCCCGTTATTCTCGCCGATGAACCCACCGCACCCCTGGATAGCGTGCGAGCCCTCTCGGTTATTCGCATCCTCAACCAGATGGCCCAGCAATATCAAACCGCCATTATAGTGGTCACCCACGATGAAAAGATCATCCCGACCTTCAAGCGGATCTATCACATCAGAGATGGCGGTACCCATGAGGAGGCGGGAGAGGGACAGGATTTGAGTTAAGGCTCAAACACCATTCAAATAAAAACAGGCCATACCGTCCAACCGCTCTTTCACCTTCTGCCAATTCGGCATAACTTGCTTTACAAGGCGATAGAAATCTTCTGAATGATTGTGTTCTGCTATATGACAAAGTTCGTGGAGTAAAACGTAATCAATACACTCCCTTGGTGCTTTTACTAGATGGGGGTTTAATGTTAGTTGGCCTTTGGGTGAACAACTGCCCCATTGAGTTTGCATTGATAGGAGCTTTATTGGTGGCTTCTCTTTTACCCAGAGGGTTTGAGAGATAACGTCATCTAGTCGCCTATCAAAGACTTCTCTCGCTCGCGCTTTATACCAGCAGAACAGGAGTAATTTAATTTTCTCTGGATCGGTTGATTTTATTTTTACTTCTAAAACACCGCGCAGCAGCTTAACCTCTGGAGTGTGCTTAGGGTCTTGTTTTATTTTGAGAAGATGACGGCGACCTAGGTAGAAATGACTTTCACCGCTCACATAGTGACGTGGGAGACTATGTTCAGCCTGCGCTTTAAAATATTTAATTTGACGATAGACCCAACGCGCACGCTTTTTAACGGCATCAATCACTTCGTCGTATGAGGCCATGGGTGGAGCGAGTGCGACGACTCGGCAATCGGGGTGGACTTTTATGAGGACTTTTGGGGCATCGCTTGATCTTGGTTCAATGACAAAGTTAATTGAAATGTCACCGTATTGAATTGAACCCTCTTGTCTAATGGCTAGATTTGTCATGACTTGTTTAGCCCTTCACGCACAACCTGAACTACTCTTTCGATCATGGCTTTTGCCTGATCCATACCTGCTCCAACTTTCTTACACTCTCCGAATATCATCGGTAGGAGGTTTTTACGGATTTCAGCTTCGATGTTTTGAGGATTGATTGAATGCTCTGCTATCGCATTCGTGATGATCTCATCTATTTTAAATGACAACGCCACCCACCTCTCTGAAACATCATCCTCTATTGATGGAAGATTCTCGCCAACATGCATTTTGAGTACGCCGTAATAGGCTTGTGCGTGTTTGTTATCGGCAAAACTATCGGGTAAATCATCGACTTCACGCTTCTCGACTTTTTCCTCGAATTCTCTGAAAAGCATATACTGCTTTAACGGGTGATCGAACTCAGCTTCGGCCTCTTCTATTACCTGTTTCAGGAGTTTTGAAAACACCTCTTGGGCATAGGGATCATCACGCAAACTTTGCTCTATCATGCGGGTGACACGGGTTTTTATAATGTCTGTTTCATTTCTGGTTTTATCTTCTGACCACTCTTTGGGGTCTGTTTTTCCCATCTTGCCGACTTCATAAACACCTGTGGACTCTTTCACTTCAACACCGACCACATGCTTATCCATCAGCTTTTTGACCTGATCAGCATATTCGTCATAATCAACTGTCTCACCTGCGTCGGCTCTGGCCATCTGGCGTAATGACGTTAATTGCTTAACGGTTTCTTTGTAGTGTTTTCTATCTTTTTCGCTGAAACTTTTATCTTCATAGAAACTAGCCGACTGCAAAGCCACTTTTAAGCAGTTTGCGAATTCGCTTAGACAATTATAGAAGTCTTCGCGAATTTTCAGGTTTGTATCAACCATTTCAACCCCACCCCAACCCTCCCCTTGACTGGGGAGGGGGTATTCCTGCATCTTGGGAATAATGACTTGGCGGAGCTGTTCTATATCACCCTTGTTCTTTACCTCTTTGAATATTGCCCATAGGTTTTTATAGAACATCGGCAGCTTTTTATATTCGGTGCTCATTTGATGATAGAGACCTGCTAGGTCATCTATATCAAAACCGCCCTGAGTACGTTTAGCTAAACCCTGATATTTTGCTATCGTCGTATCTAGTTCAGCCAATATGCCGCGATAATCTATAAGCAACCCAAACTTCTTCTTCTCATGCAGGCGGTTAACACGGGCGATTGCTTGAATAAGCGTGTGGTCTTTTAAGGGTTTGTCTATATATAGAACGGTGTTTCTAGGCTCATCAAAGCCAGTCAGCAGCTTATCGACAACAATCAAAATTTTCAGATCGTCGTCTTCCTCGAAGCGCTTTACAATATTTTTGGTATAAGCCTTTTCGTCTTCAGAACCGATATTCTCTTTCCACCACTTGGCGACTTCAGGAACCGTGGACTCATCAACATCCGTATTGCCTTCTCGTGTATCGGGTGCTGACATCACAATGGCCGTTTCAAACAAGCCTAGTTCATCCATGAACTGCTTGTATTTAACGGCGGATAGTTTGCTATCGCAGGCAAGCTGGCCTTTTAGCCCATCATCAATATTTTTTACAAAGTGATTGGCAATGTCATAGGCAATCAAGCGGATACGGTCTTCTGACGGGTAAACATGGCCTTTTTTAGCAAATTTATTTTTGAGGTCTGATTTCTGTTCTTCTGTTAAACCTTCAGTAATACGATCAAACCAACGATCAATGGCTCGTTCATTCACATCAAGGTCAGGAATGCGCTCTTCATAAAGCAGTGGCGTGACTGCTTTATCTTCAACCGCCATTTGCATCGTGTAGGCATGAACGATAGAGCCAAACTTACTGACTGTTTTCTCATTCTTTAGCAATGGTGTTCCGGTGAAAGCGATAAATGAGGCGTTAGGCAGCGCCTGACGCATGCGGATATAATTTTCACCGCCTTGGGAACGGTGACCTTCATCGACCAGCACGATAATATCAGCGCTTGGGTTATGGCATTCTGGCATTTTTGCGGCAATGGCAAATTTGTTAATGATGGAAAATATTATTCTCTCATTACCTTTTGATATCTGCTCAGCAAGTCGTTTACCTGATGTGGCAATAGCGGCTTCTTTATCTTTTCTACTGGCAAGTTCACCGCCGCTGCTGAATGTTTTGCTAAGCTGGCCTTCCAAATCAACGCGGTCAGTGACTACCACAATTCTGCATTGCTTTAAGGTTTCATGGAGGATAAGGGCTTTGGATAGAAAAACCATAGTGAATGATTTACCTGAACCCGTGGTATGCCAGATAACACCGCCTTCTCTTGCGCCTGTCTTGTCTTTTGTATTGATGCGTTCAATCAGTCTTTTAATTCCGAAGACCTGCTGATAACGAGCGGCCACTTTCCCGACCTTCTTATCAAATAGAACATAGAACCGGGTCATCTCAATAAGGCGCGAGGGTGACAGCAGGCTAACAATAAGCCTGTCCTGATCGGTTACGGCAAGCTCACCACCTGCAATAAGGTTTTCATACCATTCACGGTCATGCTGAGGCCGACGAGAAAATAGACTGGCTTTGGCCTCTTCACTCAAGGTTTTATTCTTTGCTGTGTAGAACTCGCCTTCGTTGATGTCTTCTTCTCGCCAAGGTGCCCAAAATTTTGAGGGTGTGCCCTGTGTTGCATAACGTCCATCAACCCCGTTAATCGAAAATAGAAGCTGGGAATAGGCAAATAGATGGGGGATTTCGTCATTACGCTGATTACGGATATTTTGAGAAACACCCTCCTCTATCGTTGGCGATTTTTTAGCATGTCCATCGGGGCGCTTTGCTTCAATAACAGCAAAGGGAAGGCCATTAACAAAACAAACAATATCTGGCCTACGACTTTCCACACCATTGGTTTTTTGTACCGTAAATTCTTCGGTATATAAAAAGCTGTTGTTATCAACATTATTCCAATCAACGATCTGGATGGTTGGATTAATCTTTTTACCGTCTATAAACTCTCTAACTGATATCCCGTATAGAAGATGGTTATATATTTTTTCATTGGCTACATTTAAGCCTTCGTTTAAGGCCGGTGAACATAATTCAGCAATGACATTATCAATGGCATTTTCTGAGAATGACCGTTCTTTGCCTGCGAAAGTAAAACGGCGTTTGCGAAGTTGGTCTCTCAGCACATCACGTAAAACCACTTCACTGGTTTCGACGCGCAGGGATGCGCTAGTATCGTGGGAGGTAGGATACCGGGAACGATGACTGCCTCGTGCGGCCAAAACCTGTTCGGGTGATAGGAATGTCCAGCCGAGATTATGGAGAAGCGTTAATGCGGGTATCTTTGCGCTGTATTCTTCCTGGAATTTAGGTAGCAATGTCATGGTTTAGCACCGCCCACCAGCTGCAATGTTTTTTCCAGCGCCTCAAGCTCCGCCTTTGCTGTCAAGCGTAAAAAATCACCGTACTCATTTTTAGTATGTGCCTTATCCAGTGCCTCGTAATAGTCCAGGCGATTAGTGGCTTTAATAATGATGGGCAACAGACCGGAGCGCATTAAATCAAGGTTCATCAATAAACGAGCCGTGCGACCATTACCATCAACAAAAGGGTGAATTTTTACAAACTCGGTATGCAAACGTGCGGCACGCTCTAACGGATGCCCTGAAAATTCACGGTATGAGGTGAGTAATGCTGACATCTGTTCAGCTAGCAAAAAATGCTCGGGGGGGATATGTTCCGCACCCGAGATTAAAACATTCTCCTGCCGATAAACACCGGCGTTTGACGCATCGATATTTTTCAATATCAACTGATGTATTGACTTGATCACATGCTCGCTAAAAGGCTCATCACTTGCAACAACGGCCTCCACATAATCAATAGCCTCTTTGTGATTAATTGCCTCAAAATGCTCGCGCATCGGCTTGCCGCCAATGGTAATACCTTCCAACACCACTTTGGTCTCTTTCAGTGTTAGCGTATTGCCTTCGATGGCATTGGAATTATAAGTCCACTCCAGCACTAGCTGCTCATGTAAACTTTTCACCGTGTGTTTTGGCAGTGGGCGCAGGTGATTTAATTTGGCCAGCAGCTTGTCAACTTCAGTCAATTTATCCATCATGATTTGCCTCAGTAAAAATTGCCATTAACGACATTAATACACCCTCTTTATTTTGCATGATTTCACGATTGGTAAAACGAACAACACGGAAGCCTTTTGTTTTGAGAAAATCAGTACGGACGGCATCATAGGCGATTGCTTCGGGGTCATAGTGACTGTCGCCATCAATTTCGACAATGAGTGCATGTTCTGCACTGTAAAAATCGACAATGTAATGACCAATGCCCTGTTGACGGCGGAATTTTGTGCCGAGTTGTTTGCCTCTCACCCAGGACCAGAAGTGTTTTTCAGGTTCGGTTGGGGTTTTACGTAGTTGGCGGCGGGTGCTTTTTTGTTGGGGTCGGTTGTGTAGTTGAGGTTTCAACCCCCTCCCAGCCTCCCCCTTGCCAGGGGGAGGAGCAGAGCGGTGGCACGGCGTAACTTGAGTATTAACAACCAACTCCGCCGGGGGTTTATCTCCCTCCCCTGACAAGGGAGATAACTCTGTTTTTCTTGTAGCTCCCTCCCCTGACAAGGGGAGGGTTGGGGAGGGGTTTTTCTTCATAGCACCACCCTACGCTTGCCCGTGAGCAGTTGTTGCATGAGTGCCTTTTTTTCTTGTTTTAGGTGGTTGAGTTTTTGTTGCAGGGTTTCGATTTCTTTGTCGGCAGTGGAGAGGATTGAGGCTATTTTTTGTTGTTCTTCTTTTTGAGGGACATCAATATGCAGTGTTTTAATATCGTTACTGTTAACAGCTTCAAATGTACTCCCCTGTGAGAGCCTTGCCCATTTTGGCTCAAAGTGTAATAGCCATTGATATAGATAATTTTGCGATGTATCTTCTTTGGCTCTTATTGCTGCTATGCCTCGTCCTATACACGCATGATGCTTTGAACGAGAAACCTCCCCAACGGGTGCTCTTACACTAAGCAAAATATCACCCACAAAACATTCTTTTGTTATCTGAGACGTATAAACTCTTGGGACAGACATTCTATTTTTTATATCTGCATTCCCCTGTAATAAGGGCAGACCTTTTTTAAGCTTATTATAGCTCTCTGATTTAGGTGATGACCCCATCACAATATCAGCTATCTTAGAAAGAGATTTTTTATCCCACTCCCCACCAAACCCCGCCAGCCGTTTTTTCCCAGTAAGCAGTTGCTGCATGAGGGATTTTTTTTGTTGCTGGCTGTTGTTCAGTAGCTTTTCCGTTACCTCAATCGCCTTATCCCATGTTGATAGAATTTTGGCGATTTTATTTTGTTCTGAGAGGGGAGGGACATTTACAGGAAATGCTTTTATACTATTACTGTCCAACCTTCCGGTGCCATGCCCAGCCGTACTTACTAATTGTTTAATTAAATTTTTATTTCCGGCCAAAAGAAATGAAAGGTATAAATCACTCATCCCTTTATTTGGAATTAAAGCCTTAATATCTTGATTGAAAGAAACACGCTTAGCTGCATATCCAACGGGAAAATCTTTAAGTAATGTCATCCCTCTAACTAGAATTAAAGTAGCCCCCTTGGGTGCCTGTTTAGAGTTTTTAAGCCCTTCATCTGTTAATTTATCAATACTTGAATATAGATAATGCTGTTTAAGGTCTTTGCCTGATATCCAAGGATGATCTCCTCCCCAATAATATGGATTCTTCTTACTAGGAGTGCCTCCTGAAAAAAACCTTGCTATGTCGCCGACCTGTGTCGCCCTCCATCCATCAGGAACCATAACTAACACTCTCCCTTATTTTCCTGTTCTTTCAAAAAGGCTTTGATCTTCTTATCAAAGTCTGACTCTATTTTCTGAATTTTGTTAAACTTTTCATATTCTGATATGGCTTTCTGTTCTGCCTGTTTACGGGATATTTTTCCGAAACCATCTAGTATTTTATATTCATTAAATTCTAGGAATTTCTTTACGCTCTCAGCAAAACTTTCCATGCTAAAACTGGTGCGGCGCTCGATTATCCCTTCAATATAATCAAAAAAACTAGACACGGCTCTTTCCAGTTTTTTGATGTCATCTTCTTGCAGGTAGTTTTTTCCGATTGTGGTATCTGATTTTAGGATGCGGCCATCGGGGGAGTTTTTATATGATTTGATGCCCATTAAGGGTTTGCTGGCATCGACATGGTTATAGATGATTTCCGCGGCTGTTTGACCCGTTATGGCATAGTGAAATTTATCTTGCACATGGGCATAGAACTGTCTTGTTGTATCTGATTTTGGATCATAGTCGATACTGCATTCGGCAAAGATATCTGTGATTTGTTGGTAGATTCTTCTCTCGCTGGCACGGATAGAGCGGATACGCTCTAGCAGCTCTTTGAAGTAGTCCTTACCAAAATAGCGCCCGTTTTTCAGGCGCTCATCATCCATGGCAAAGCCTTTGATGATGTACTCTTTGATTAAATTAGTTGCCCAGATACGGAACTGGGTGGCTTGTGCCGAGTTGACACGGTAGCCGACAGATATCACAGCATCGAGGTTGTAATATTTGGTTTGGTAGTTTTTCCCATCTTCGGCAGTTGTTTCCAAAATGGAAATAACTGACTTTTCTTCTAACTCATTATATTCAAAGATATTTTTCAAATGTTTTGAAACAGCAGGCACACCTACACCAAACAGTTCAGCCATGCGCTTTTGCGTTAGCCACAGGGTTTCATCGTTTAGCAGCACCTCGATTTTTACCTCACTATTCGGAGCTGTGTAAAGAAGAAAGTCCGTTACCTCGTCCTTAACGCTTAATGATGGATATTCGCCTTCGGAGCCATCTTTACTCATAGCCAAGCTCCTTTATATAGCCGTCCATTTCAGTCTCTAGGCTGGCTAGTTGTACTTTTAGTTCTTCGCGTTCTTTACGCACGGCCATCAGGTCGATCTCTTCTTCTTCCTCAAAGGTATCTACATATCTTGGGATGTTGAGGTTGAAATCATTTTCTTTGATTTCGTCAAGATTGGCTAGGTATGAATATTTGTCTGTAGTCTCTCTTGCCTTATAGGTCTCGACGATCTTGTTGATGTTCTCAGTGGTTAGCAGGTTTTGATTTTTACCTGCTTTGCATTCACGGCTGGCGTCGATAAAAAGCACCCCCTCCCGGCCTCCCCCTTGGCAGGGGGAGGCGCTTGATTTGCCTCCCTCCCCTTGGCCGAGAGAGGGGTTTGATTTAGCTCCCTCCCCTGGCAAGGGGAGGGTTGGGGTGGGGTTGCCTTTGCGAAATATCAAAACCGCCGCCGGAATACCTGTGCCGTAAAAAAGCTTTTCCGGCAGACCAATAACACAATCAAGCAAGCCCTCTTCGATCAGTTTCTTGCGAATTTTCCCTTCAGAGCTGCCACGAAATAAAACACCATGCGGAACAACAACGCCCATGCGGCCAGTGCTTGGTTTCATAGTTTCAATCATGTGCAGAATAAACGCATAATCACCTTTAGCCTTTGGTGGTATGCCTCGGCGAAAACGTCCGAATTTATCGTTATCCGCTTCGTCATGCCCCCATTTATCTAAACTAAATGGCGGATTAGCGGTAACGATATCAAAATGCATTAGACCGCCGTTGTTATCCAAAAGTTTTGGATTGCGGATGGTATCGCCCCATTCGATTTTGTGGTTATCTTCACCGTGCAGGAACATGTTCATTTTTGCGAGCGACCAAGTTGATCCGATAGCCTCTTGTCCATAAAGTGCATATTTCTTGCTGTCGAAATTTTCACGGATTTTGCGGCCACATTTCATAAGCAATGAGCCTGATCCACAAGCGGGATCACATATGGTGTCACCTTCTTGTGGGTCTAATAATTCGGCTATTAAGTCGGATACTTCTGGCGGGGTATAAAATTCTCCAGCCTTCTGCCCACCACCTGCGGCGAAGTGTTTGATTAGATATTCATAAGCATTACCGATCACATCGAGTGAACCTACACGGCTAGGACGAAGATTTAATTCATCTTTGGCAAAGTCTTCTAGCAAGTGGCGAAGGATCGTATTTTTTTGTTTCTCTTCACCCAGCTTGTCAGTATTAAAACTGATATCTTGGAAGACTGATTTTGATGCATCACGTAGCTTGGTTCCGTTGGATTCTTCCAAGGCATGAAGTGCTTGGTCAATTCGTTCACCGTTACCGGGTTCATGACGTTTCTCATATAGAGAGTAGAAGCTTGAGGCTTCTGGAAGAACGAAGCGTTCATTTTTCATCATCTCTTTAATAAGCTCTGGTTCATCACCATACTCATCTTTATAGCCATCATAATGGTCTTGCCAAACGTCTGAGATATATTTCAGAAACAACATGGTAAGGATAAAGTCTTTATAGGTATCTGCACTGACAGTTCCACGGAACGTGTCACAGGCTCCCCATAGGGCTTTATTAATAGCACCTTGGCTGATTGGGTTATTCATTTACTGTTGTCCTTCCAGGTTAAGCGCAACATCTTTCATAAGTTTGTCCGCATTGTTTATCAGCTCACGATGAATCAGTTTTTGCTCATGTATATTCTTGTGTAGCTTTAAAATAGTTTGCTGCCTTTGCAGGTTTGGCAGTGAAATAGGTGTTTTATCCAGCGATGTACGCTTAACACTTTTGGCAACGGAACCTTCCGCTTCTTTATCAAAGTAGCGCCTAGCGGGACTCTGATTCAGTTGCCATGCAATAAATTCAGGCAAAGCATTTTGATTTGTCATTCGAATGACAAAGAAATGAGGTGATGCGATGGCAGCTTTAAAAACCCCATCATATAAAGTTGCAAAGATACGAGAGCCACGAGCAATAAATAGGATATCACCCGCTTGTAGCCAATCAGGGGTGCGCTTACTCGGCAAGGAGGTCTCCACAACCGTATCGTGGTTAAGCCCGCTCTCTTCCGATACATCTTTCATCTGGATGGCATGTATACCCGTGCCCGCTTGCTCTTCTATCTTTCCACGAAAAGAGTAGCCTGCGGATATATCTGCAATTTCACTTAAACTAATCATATTATTTCTGCGCCATTACCAATAACGCAATAATAAGTCTAAAAAGCAGCGCCTGCCAATAAATTTAGTGCATTATTAGTAATGCTGCATAGAATCTTCGAAGAATACGGAAGTAAGCGAATCAGCGGTTTGCTGTTGGGGTATAATAAACCAAGATAGGGGGCTGTCGAAACTACCCGCTGCGTTGTCAGGCTGAGTTAAGTTTCCTGAAAAATTTTCTCTACAAATGCCCCATTCGTGAATTATGCACTCTCTCGCTTGTCTATTGATTCCGCACGAAGTATCCGAACTGTTCTCCACAAAAATTATTGTGAAAATCTTGTAATAACGAGGTCTCTATGAAATCTGCAACACCTTTACGCACCCGCGCCGGCGTGTGGATTGAATCCAGTCGGGTTCAATACTTTATTATCGGCTTGATTATATTGAATGCGATCAGTCTGGGGTTGGCGACTTCTGATGCGTTTGAGGCCGAGTATGGCTATTGGCTAACTCTTTTTGATAATGCCGTGTTGACGGTGTTTGTTATTGAAATCTCTACTAAGCTCTACGCTTTCAGGGGGCGGTTTTTTGGCAGCGCATGGAATGTATTTGATTTTGTGATTGTTGCGATTGCTTTGATTCCGGCCAGCGGGCCACTTGAAGTTCTGCGGGTGCTACGTATCTTGCGGGTACTGCGACTAATCTCTCTCGTCCCCCAACTGCGCGTGGTTGCTGAGGCGCTGTTGGGTGCGATTCCTGGTATCGTTTCAGTGGCAGGTTTGATGTCGATTATTTTCTATGTATTTTCGGTAATGGCGACAGAGCTGTTTGGTGCTGACCACCCCGAGTGGTTTGGCTCACTGGGCGGCTCAATGTATACCCTGTTCCAGATAATGACCCTGGAGAGCTGGTCGATGGGGATTGTCAGGCCGGTAATGGAGACACATGCTTATGCGTGGGCATTCTTCATCCCCTTTATTTTGATCGCTACATTCACCATGTTGAATCTGTTTATCGCGATTATCATTGATGCCATGCAGAGTGTGCAAGCAAACAAAACGGAGCAAGATAAGGAGAGCATTGAGGCGGTGGTGCAGACTGAGCATCAACAGTTAAGCGGTGAAATACAGGGCTTGAAGCAGGATATTAATGAGCTTAAGTCGCTGCTGCGAGAAAACCGAAAATCGCGTTAGAGCAGCGTCTGGCTGGGTTTAAGCTGAGCAAAAATTGAGCACCCCAGGAGGCTGTCGGACTTAGGGTGACACATCAAACATACGCTGCAACGCGGTGCGTGCCTGCTCAGCCTCTTGGCTTTCAACCTTTACCTGGTTAATTACCCGACCTTCCACCAGTGACTCAAGGATTTTGCAGAGCTGCAGCGGGTCGATCCGGAACATGGTTGAGCACATGCAGACCATCGGTGACATGAAGTGTACGTTTTTGCCCTCATGCTTAAACTGCTCGTGCAGGCGATTAACCAGGTTAAGCTCGGTTCCTACTAGCCAGCGGCTGTCCGGCTCTGAGTCACGAATAACATTGATAATATATTCGGTGGAGCCGACATAGTCGGATTTCTGGCAAACTTCGAAGCTCGACTCCGGGTGTGAAATTACTTTTCCATCCGGGTACTTCTCCTTGAAGCGGTCAATATGTTCAGGTTTGAACATTTGATGGACCGAGCAAAAGCCTTTCCAGAGGATCATCTTGGCGTTGTTGATCTCTTCAGCGCTCAGGCCACCCATGGGCTGATCAAAATCCCACACCACCATCTCTTCCAGCGGAATGCCCATCTTGTAGCCGGTATTACGCCCTAGGTGCTGATCAGGAAAGAAGAGAATTTTCTCCTTCTGACTAAATGACCACTGCAGCACGCTCTGTGCGTTGGTCGAGGTGCAGACAATTCCACCGTGGCGAGCACAAAAAGCCTTCAGGTCAGCTGCCGAGTTGATATAAGTGACCGGGGTGATGGATGACTCGGCATCCAGCACTTCATTCAGCTCCCGCCAAGCGCGTTCGACATTAGCCAAATTGGCCATATCCGCCATTGAACAGCCTGCTGCGAGGTCTGGCAAGAGAGCGATCTGCTCCGGGCGAGAGATAATATCCGCAACTTCCGCCATGAAATGTACACCACAAAAGACAATGTACTCGGCATCCGATGCGGCGGCGGCGCGTGAGAGCTTGAGGGAGTCACCCGACACATCCGCATGCTGAAACACCTCGTCACGCTGGTAGTGGTGCCCCAAAATCATTACCCGCTTACCTAGCGCCGCCCTGGCTACAACAATACGTTCCTGAATCTCCTGATCACTTAGCTGATCACTCAATTGCTGCCTATCAATGGTCATTGTGGCCATAGCCCTGTCTCTTCACTGGCAAGGGTGGCTTGCGCCACCGGTTATTACTCGGATGGCTGCTGGGTGCGCTGGCGAATGCCCAGCTCTCGCAACTGCTTATCATCAACAGCTGAGGGCGCGCTGGTCAACATACAGCTGGCACTCTGCGTCTTGGGAAATGCCATCACCTCGCGTATTGATGATGCACCGGTCATCAACATCACCAGCCGATCCAGACCAAAGGCTAGCCCGCCATGGGGTGGGCAGCCGTGTTTGAGTGCATCCAAAAGAAAACCAAACTTATCCTGCGCCTCTTCGTCACTGATACCCAGGGTGCGGAAAACGGCTGTTTGCATCGCCTCACGGTAGATACGAATTGAACCACCGCCTATTTCGGTACCATTTAAGACGCAGTCATAGGCACGGGAGAGTGCCGTGGCCGCCTTGTCCTGCAACTGTTCGGGCGAAATATCACTGCTGGGTGCTGTGAACGGGTGGTGAAGCGCTGTATAGCGGTTGGCCTTCTCATCCCACTCAAACATGGGGAAGTCGACTACCCAGAGAGGCTTCCAGCCGCGTGTCACCAAGCCACGGTCGTGCCCCAATTTGACACGCAGTGCGCCCAGTGACTCATTAACAATATTTGCTTTATCTGCACCAAAGAAGACTAAATCGCCATCTTCTGCGCCGGTGCGCTGCATAATTGTTTTGATTGTCTGATCCGGCAAAAACTTCAAAATGGGTGATTGCAAGCCTTCACGGCCCGCCGCAACATCATTGCATTTGATGTACGCTAAGCCTCGAGCACCGTAGATACCAACGTATTTGGTATAGTTATCAATCTCTTTACGGCTTAGCTCGGCACCTTTGGGCAGTCGCAACGCAGCAACACGCCCCTTGGGATCGCTTGCCGGGCCAGAGAAGACTTTAAACTCAACATCCTTTAATACATCGTCGATATCGACCAGCTCCAAAGGAATGCGAAGATCAGGCTTATCAACACCAAAGCGGCTAATCGCTTCGGAATAGGGCATACGGGGGAATGGGTTAGGCAGTGCCACTTCCAGCACCTTGGCAAACACCTCGCGCAACATATCTTCTGTTATCGCCATGATTTGATCCTCATCCATAAACGAGGTCTCAATATCCAGCTGTGTAAACTCTGGCTGACGATCGGCACGCAGATCTTCATCGCGGAAACAGCGCACCACTTGGTAGTAGCGATCAATACCCGAAACCATCAACAGCTGCTTGAACAACTGGGGCGACTGCGGCAACGCAAAAAAGCTGCCTTGGTGGGTACGACTCGGCACCAGGTAATCCCGCGCACCCTCTGGGGTTGCCTTGGTCAGGATGGGGGTTTCAACATCAAGGAAGCCCTGATTATCCAGGAAGTTACGCAACACACGGGTAACATCTGAGCGAATCTTCAGACGCTGAAACATCTCGGGGCGGCGCAGGTCAATATAACGGTAACGAAGTCTATGCTCTTCCGAAACCCGCTCATCATCCAGTTGGAAAGGGGGCGTTTCTGCCTGACTAAGCACTTCGAGTTCAAGGGCTAAAATCTCTATTTGACCGGTTGCCATTTCTGGGTTGATTGTCCCCTCAGGGCGCGCCCGTACCTTGCCCACAACCCGCAACACATATTCGCTGCGAATGCGCTCGGCGGCGGCAAACATCTCATGTCTGTCTGGGTCGAAGACAATTTGCACCAACCCTTCCCGATCACGCAGATCAACAAAAATAACACCGCCATGATCACGACGACGATGAACCCAACCACAAAGCTGTACTTCCTGGTCAACCAATAACTCATTCACATGGCCGCAATAGTGGCTACGCATTATTCTTTCCTTCCAAAAAACGGGCTAGTAATAAAAAAGAGAGGAAAATACTACGGATTGAGCGAGCCACATGCAAGCGTTGTGATCCCCGCATCAAATCCGACCCAGACCTTCTCATCTAGTTGGTGGGACAACCGTTGCAGCCACCACCGGTCATACAAGGAGGGACGGCATCCGCAGTGGAGCCCGCGCCCTCGCGCTGGGAAGAGACATCGGCAGAGGCTGACATCAACTTCTTCATCTCGGTACCAGCACAATCAGGGCAACACGCCAGTGGCGAATCACTCAGCTTTTGCAAAACTTCGACTTGATGCCCACACGACTGACATCGATACTCATAAAATGGCATAAACCAACACACCCTAATGGCTGTTAAAAGCGCTTCAATTTTGCAAATTATACCCTAAGTCGCGCCCATTGCCGCAATCAATATTCACCTAGCGGCCAGAACCCATAAAACACCATGCACCACTTTTAGCCTCTGGGAGGCTGTCGGACTGAGGTGATCGTAGCGAGGGAAAGCCATTTTGAGTCCATTTTTTGATCGTTTGAGGCGAATATTGGGCATATTCAACGAAAAGGATCGGAGAAAGGGGCCTGAATGGCTTTTCCGCAGTCGATTCACCCTCAGTCCGACAGCCTCCTGATATGTATTGACCCCTGCGTGGGCACAAGAGCGAGCCAACATCTGCCCCGGATATTTCATGAATCATTCAGGCTACAGCGCCATTTTGATTTTTACAGGTGTTCATAATAAGCTGGCTGCCAATATCCTTTTAGCCACCGCAACACCTCAAAGGCAGAAAAAGCATGAATGATAGCGAGAGCAACGTAAGCTTCTACCAAAGCGTCAACCTGATGGCGGATAAAGCGATGCAGGTCATCGGGCTTGATAGTGGAACCGCCCAAGCCATCAAGAGTTGCAGCTCGGTTTTGCAGGTTCAATTCCCGGTGAAAATCCGCGATAAAATTGAAGTATTTACCGGTTGGCGCGCCGTACATAGCACCCACCGCCTGCCCGCCAAAGGAGGGATTCGCTACGCCCCTTATGCTAATCAGGATGAAGTGGAAGCCCTGGCGGCACTCATGACCTATAAATGCGCCCTGGTGGATGTTCCGTTTGGCGGCTCTAAAGGTGCATTGCTCATTGACCCCAAAAAATATACTCGCGATGAGCTTCAGCTGATCACCCGGCGCTTCACCCTAGAGTTGGTACGCAAAGGATTTTTGAGCCCCTCCACCAACGTCCCTGCCCCGGACATGGGCACCGGCGAGCGTGAAATGGCGTGGATGGCCGACACTTACAAACATCTGCACCCGGAAGATATCAACTACCTCGCCTGTGTCACCGGCAAGCCGGTACACCACGGAGGAATTCGCGGCCGCAAAGAGGCGACCGGACGTGGCGTTCAATATGCGCTACAAGAGTTTTTCAGGTACCCGGAAGATCTTAAGCTGGCCGGTCTCAGCGGTGAGTTGAAGGGAAAACGCATTGTCATTCAGGGTTTTGGCAATGTGGGATACCATGCGGCAAAGTTTCTCAGCAAAGAGGATGGCGCGATAATTGTGGGTATTATCAAGAGCGACGGCTACCTCTACAATGAGGATGGTCTTGATATTGAGGCGATCTATCAACACGTCACCGCACATAAAACCTTACAAAACTTCCCCAATGCACGCTTTAGCAGTGAGACCGAAGAGGGCTTAAAGCTCGACTGCGACATTCTCATTCCCGCCGCGATGGAGGCGGTTATCCACGAAGGTAATTCGAGTGAAATCAAAGCGAAATTAATTGTCGAAGCGGCCAACGGCCCCATTACTTACTGTGCAGATGAGCTACTGCGACAACGTGGCGTGGTGATCATTCCCGACTTTTTTGCCAATGCCGGGGGCGTAATCGTCTCCTATTTTGAGTGGATTCGAAACATCTCACACATCCGCTTTGGCCGCCTGCAGCGCCGCCATGATGAACTGCGCCACCAACACTTCACTTCGCTACTGGAGCAGTTGACCGGTACCACCATCTCCAATGAGCTTCGTGAAGGAATGGAGCAGGGTTCAGAAGAGATCGACTTTGTTCGCTCTGGCCTGTATGACACCATGCGCACTGGCTATTGTGAGCTGCGTGAAGTTTTTCACAACAATGAAAAAGTAACGGATTTACGCACCGCAGGCTATGTAGTTTCGCTGAAAAAAATCTCACGAACCTACCTGGATATTGGCATCTATTAACCCTGCACCCAGCAGACTGAGGCAACACGAAAGTGAATGACACCTCAAAATAACGACCTCCCCCTTGTATTGAAGCAGTATTTCACTAAAACCCAGTTCAGCATGAATATTAGACAATACCATTGACATTTTGTAGGGGAAAAACATGTCCGGCTACCGAATTACGCTCTTGATACTCGCCACCACCCTCCTGTTAGGTGGCTGCTCCACCAAGGAGCTAAAGGAGGAAAATGAGGTACTCAAGGTTCAACTGCAACAAGAGGAGGCCAGCCAGCAGCAGCTGCGCAAAGATTACGACGAGCAGCTGGAGAGCCAGCAACAGCTCTCTGACAGAGAGCAGAAAAAAGCTCGCTCCGAAATTGAAGCGTTGCGCCTTGACTTGGATGAAGCACTACGCCAGAACAATATCAAGGTTCAAAAAATAGAAAACCTTACCGTTATCGAGCTGGATCAAACCGCCCTCTTCCCTTCGGCTCAGGTGAGTCTCACCGCAGAGGGAAAAACAGTGGTGAAGGAAATTGCAGCCACCTTAAACCGTTACCCTGGCTACTATATCCGCATCGAGGGGCACAGCGACAGCCTCCCCCTCAACCAAGAGCTCAAATATCGCTATATTTCCAACTGGGAGTTATCCGCCATTCGTGCGGCTACGGTAGCTAAATATATGATCTACGCGCTAGATGTACCCAGAACCCATATTTCGATTGCCGGTTATGGCGACACCCGCCCCATTGCAGACAATCAAACCAAGGAAGGGCGGGCAAAGAACCGCCGCATTCGCGCCGTCATC
The DNA here is from genome assembly GCA_021647245.1 of Gammaproteobacteria bacterium. NCBI lineage: Bacteria > Pseudomonadati > Pseudomonadota > Gammaproteobacteria > Gammaproteobacteria bacterium. The sequence goes on along the minus strand of JAKIVC010000019.1, from coordinate 14,446 downwards.
TTTAAACCCCGCCCATAGCGCGTGATCAAACGCCACCAAAAAGCCGCTACTGCATCAGCAAGTAGCGGCTTTTTTATTACCTATCGTCTGAGCATTTAAGCCGCTCAGCGTCGCTGGCTATTTAATATCTAAGAGCAGCTTAGGGTTGGTTACCCGCTGGCGATCACCCGTATAAATACTAAATACCGTGACTTTATATTCAGCGTTTTCGTGGAAGTGGATATGACACAAGTTCACCTCGCTTGAGTCGGAAGCTGCACCAAAAACACGCTTATCACCACCCGCCTGACTATCTATATTCCGTGGCGTTTGTGGTCCAAAACCTTCACATGCCTCACTCTGCTTATCATCTGCAAAGGTACCCGCAGAGAACAAGACCCAAAGCCAACACCAGGCACACCCTCACACGATCTAAGTACTACCTCAGCATCAACATGCCCTTATATACATTATATTTTTTATTGTTTTTGCTCAAGCTTTAGCAATTACCTGCCGAAAAATATGGAAATAGGCTTTCACTGGTAATGGACACCACCATGAAAAAAATTATTTTCAACATTTTGTTAATCCTTTTACTGCTACCGCCACAACTCGCAGCTGATGAGGTCGCTGGTTGGGATGCCTATTTAAATGGCGACTATCCATCGGCCCATGACCAATGGCTGCCCATTGCAAAGCAAGAAAATGCTGAAATTCAGCATATGTTGGGGTTTATGTATCTGGAGGGTCAAGGGGTTCAGCGTGATGCAGTAGAGGCTAAAAGATGGTTTGAAAAGGCGGCTGCCAATCACTATACCGCAGCAACCTTTGCGATTGGCACACTGTACGAAAATGGTGAAGGGGTGGCTATCGATAAGGCAATGGCACTCAAACTCTATATAGAGTCTGCACAGGCTGGCTTTATTCATGGGCAGCTCTATCTTGGGTTGCAATATATCAATGGTGGCCTGGCGGCAGCGGATCATGAGAGATCATTATACTGGTTTCAGCTTGCCGCCGATGCGGATGACCCGGCAGCGCAAAACTACCTCGCGATTTTTTACTGGGAAGGGATCGGGGTTGCTCAAAATATTGAGCAGGCACTCCAGTGGTATCGACAAGCGGCCGATCAGGGCTTTGCCGCTGCGCAAATCGCTTTGGGAGAGATTTACCTGGCAGGCAACCGGGTTCATCAGGATACCTTTATTGCCATGGAGTGGTTTTTTAAAGCCGCTGCAAAGGGTGAGAGTGAAGCACAATACACCTTGGGCCGCATCTATCTGGATGGGTTAGAGACGGGTGATGTGCTGCGCAATCTGCACCACGCCCACAAGTGGCTTCGCCTCGCTGCAAACCAGGGGCATGAACTGGCTCGAGGCGAGCTGGAAAACCTCAAACGTGCTCAGGCAAATAACCGCAAGAAATATCCGCCACTCCTGCGGGACAGCATCTACAATCGTTATGGTTAAGCGGCCCTTTACTACAGAAATCGAGCCAGCAGACCATACTGAAACGCTCTCTTCTCCAGCGGGATCATCACTTCATGGCCACCACCAGCGGCCTGCGTTACTGGCTGACCCTTGAGATTTTCCATCTGTTCCAGTTTGAAGCGGTAATTACCTTCCGGGTGTATCAACTCCAACTCATCCCCCACCACTATTTTATTTTTGGCCAAAATCCGCGCCATACCACGCTCATCATCATAATCTTTGATCTCACCTACAAACAGCTGGGTATTGGCCTTTGAGTTGCCATCAATATAATTTTGATGCTCAGCGGTGTGGTGCCGCTGGTAAAAGCCGTCGGTATAACCCCGGCTGGCTAACCCCTCCAACTTACCAAACAGTTCAGGGTTGAAGGGTCGGCCAGCCACCGCATCATCAATCGCCTGACGATAGATCTGTGTGGTGCGCGCCACATAGTAATGGGATTTGGTACGCCCTTCTATCTTAAGGGAGTCGATACCCATCTCGGCGAGACGCTGCACATGCTCCACCGCACGCAAATCTTTGGAGTTCATAATGTAGGTGCCGTGATCATCTTCAAAGATCGGCATACTCTCGCCGGGTCGTCCTTTCTCCTCAATTAAATAGGGACGATTGGCCAGCGGATGTCTTTTCATACCGCCAAGATCTGTGATGCCGGTTTGATTCATCGCAGCGAAGGGGTCAAAATCGAGCTTTTGTATATCGCCACTCACACCCTCTTCTGCATTTTCCATTTTATACTCCCAACGACAGGAGTTGGTGCAGGTGCCCTGATTGGGGTCGCGGTGGTTAAAGTAACCCGACAACAAGCAGCGGCCAGAGTATGCGATACAGAGTGCGCCGTGAACAAACACCTCCAATTCCATATCAGGGCAGCGCTGGCGAATCTCTTCGATCTCATCCAGTGACAGCTCCCGGGAGAGAATCACCCGCGAGAGGCCGATCTTCTCCCAAAACTGTACATCCGCATAGTTCACCGCATTCGCCTGCACCGAGAGATGAATCACCTGGTCAGGAAATGTTTCGCGCACCATCATAATCAGCCCCGGGTCAGACATGATCAACGCGTCTGGCTTCATGGCGATTACCGGCTCAATATCCCGCAGATAGGTTTTTACTTTTGAGTTATGGGGCATGACGTTAGATGCCACAAAAAACTGCTTCCCCTGTGCGTGTGCCTCATCAATCCCTATTTGCAGGTTTTCCAGCTGAAAATCATTATTGCGCACTCGCAAACTGTAGCGTGGCTGTCCGGCATAAACAGCGTCCGCGCCATAAGCGAAGGCATAACGCATATTATGCAGGGTGCCTGCAGGGGCTAGTAACTCAGGTTTCTTCATAGGTGTTAGCTTCTTGGTACTGGAAAATAGAGTCGCTGATTATAACCAAGCGATGGAGTTGGTGATAGCGGTTACCCTGAAAAGGGCTAAAAAGAGTCTCTCTCACCCGCGCATCCAGCCGTGAAACCGCTCCGCCCATTTCAGCAACCGCTGGGGAGCATGGGTTCGCTTCCACTCACCTGCCACATACTTATTGGCCTCTGTCATGGTGGGGTAGATATGGATAGTGCCGAGGATTTTATTCAGCCCCAAGCCGTGCTTCATTGCCAGCACATACTCGGCAATCAAATCAGCCGCACGCTCCCCGACAATCGTCACGCCTAATATTTTATCTTTACCCGGCACCGTGAGCACTTTCACAAAGCCATGCGCCTCACTATCAACAATTGCCCGGTCCAGCTCATCCATATCAAATCGGGTCAACTCATAGGCGACACCTTGCGCCTTGGCCTCCCGCTCATTCAACCCCACCCGTGCCACCTCCGGCTCGGTAAACGTCGCCCAGGGGATCACCGAATAATCCACCTTAAACTTTTTCAAGCGACCAAACAGTGCATTTACCGTGGCATACCACGCCTGATGAGCGGCGGTGTGGGTGAACTGAAACGGCCCGGTAACATCACCCACCGCGTAGATATTGGGGTATTTTGTCTGTAAGTACTCATTCACTTCAATAGTGCCATTCCCTCGGGTTTCGATACCCAGCGCCTGCAAACCAAAACCCTCACTGTTCGCCTCTCGCCCCACGGCCAATAGTAGCTGGTCAAACTCAATTTCAACAGCGGCCCCCAGATACTCACACAGCAGTGATTTTTGCTCGCCCTCTATTTTAAACGCCTTAGCCACATGGGCGGTTTTCACCACCACCCCCTCCGTAGCAAAACGCCCTGCAACCAGGACAGAGACATCGTCGTCTTCACGGGGCAGGAGGCGGGCATCACGCTGTATAATAGTCACCTGACTGCCAAGGCGCGCAAAACATTGCGCCAGCTCACAACCGATGGGCCCGCCACCCATAATCAGCAACCGCTCAGGAGATGCTCGCAAACTCCAGATAGTCTCTGAGGTGAAGTAGTTAATCTGTTCAATCCCCGGCAGTTCGGGAATGCGCGGACGCGCCCCGGTGGTGATCACAATATTACGGGTCGTCAGCGTTTGGCCATTCACCTCCACCGTCCAGGGCGAAGTGATTTTTGCTTCACCCTGAATGACATCCACTCCCAGAGCACTGTAGCGCGCCACTGAGTCATGTGGTTCAATCTGCTTGATCACCTGTTGCACCCGCTCCATCACCTGTGCGAAATCAAACTCAACCGTTGCTGAACCGATACCAAACTCGCTGCAGCGTGATATCTGGTTTATATATCTGGCTGAACAGATCAACGCCTTTGATGGGACACAACCGGTATTCAGGCAGTCACCGCCCATTTTATGCCGCTCAATCAGGGATGACTTTGCCTTGGTAGCCGCAGCGATATATGTACTTACCAACCCGCCAGCTCCCGCGCCGATGGCAATCAAATTGCGGTCAAACTTTTTCGGTGGACGATACCCTCTATAGAGCCGGTTTTGTTTAACTAGATTGATCACACTTTTAGCTATCCAGGGGAAAATGCCCAGCAAAACAAACGAAGCGAGCAGAGCCGGGGATAAAACATCGGCAACGGAGTCCAGCTGCGCCAGCTGGGTTCCGGCATTAACATACACCACTGTACCCGCCAACATACCCAGCTGGCTAACCCAGTAGAAGCTGCGTGTTTTTAGTGGTGTAAGCCCCATCAGCAGGTTAATCATAAAGAAGGGAAAGAGCGGCACTAAGCGCAGGGTAAACAGATAGAACACCCCATCCCTCTCCACCCCTTGGTTGATCGCTTTTAATTTGCGAGCAAAACGTGCCTGCACCCAATCACGCAGCAGAAAGCGCGACACCAAAAATGCCAAAGTTGCGCCAATAGTGGAGGCGAAGGAGACGATAATCACCCCCCATAACAGGCCAAACACGGCACCGGCCGCCAGCGTCATAATTACCGCCCCCGGCAACGACAACGCCGCCATTACCACATAAATAACAAAGAAAAGGGCGGCCATTTGCCAGGGGTTGGCCATTTGAAATTCGGCAATTGCGCTCTGCTGGCTTTTGAAATAATCCAGGCTGAAAAATGCACCCAGATCAAAAACAAAAAACAGTGTGATCGACAACGCAACCATAGCCAACAGCAACCACTTGTTAAAATTCATCTATTGAACGACCTTGTATTGAACTCACTGAACATTTCCACACATAAAAAAAGTTATCCACAACAGTTGACAGGTGACAACATGGCATGGAAAATCACCCTACACTAAACATGAGTAAGTCTGCCTCAAAACCCCATGAACCGCCGCACTCACACACACTTTAAACCATTATGGATGGCCTATCTCACCATTCTGGCGCTCTTGTTTGTGCAAAATTTGCCGCTTCACAGCCACCTCACTCATAGCCAACAGCACGATTCAGCGGCCCTTGAAGAGCCTGCAGAGGGCGGCGTATCCATACACATCATGCCCTCTGATACTAATGACCTGCTCTACGGCCCCGATAGCGAATTTGAGCTCTCATCCGATGGCGCGGTCAAAAACCTTAAACTGAATGATAGCCTGTTTGTCATGCTACTCTTCGGCATCATACTCTTCGTTACCCTTTTAAGTCGTGGCCAAGAGTACTCAAGCTGCTTTACCGCGCCATACAGCTCCCAAAAAGCCCGTTTCACCCCCCCTCCACGCGCACCACCCTGTTAACCCCTCCCGATTGGAATAGTGTAATTTCATTTTAAGCCATAGCGCTTGGATCAGTTTGCACCTATATTTCACCCGACTATTCCCATTACACCTGTCGTTAGCCACTCATTAATGGCCTACGCAGTGATTGTTACCGTTTATCCAGCGTTCAGGAGATATACCGTGTTAAAAGGTATTTTAAAGTACACCATTATACTGCTTTTTAGCAGTAACCTTGCCGCCCAGACGACGTGGGACTTAACCACTACAGTGCAGCAAGTGCTGCAGGAGGCACCCGAGCGCCAAGCGGCTGAAGCCGAAATACTAAGCCGCCAGGGCGCTAAACAGCAGGCGGGCGTCTGGCCCAACCCGACTATTGAGCTGGGCTTCAGCAATTCGCTGGGCAAAGAGGATGGTGCCGGTGGCCATGATTTTGACCAATTCACCATCAGTCAACCACTCCCTTTTTTAACGGGCCGCCTCAAGGGACAGCGCAAACAGGCGCAAGCCAACCTTCAGCAGGCTGAAGCACAGCTCGCCGAGCAGAAGCTGCTGCTGGAGTATCAAGCCTCTCAGGTTTTCCACAATCTACAGCTGCACCTTGCACTCTTTCAGTTGGCACAACAACAGCTGGAAGCCGCCAATGAGTTCCAACATATTGGCCAGCGCCGTGAACAGGCGGGTGATCTCTCTCGCTTGGCACGGCTACGCCTTGATATGGTACGCGAGGCCGCCAAGCAAGCCATCACCTCTGCTGAAGGTAAAGTCAGCGAATCACTCTCTGATTTCCAAACATTGGTAAATAGGCGTCACCACAACCCACAGCTGACGGCGCTCGACCAGCCACCCGCCCTACCCAACCTGGCAACGCTGGAGGCCCAGCTTGAAAATCACTCATCCATTAGGGCTGCTCGCCAAGCCGTAGAGGCAGCTCGTAACGGGGTGACCATCGCCCGTGCCAATCGTTTTTCTGACCCTGAAATATGGCTAAGCAGTGAACGCAGCTTTGTTGGAGACCGCCGACAAAATGTTACCGCACTCGGTGTATCGGTAACGGTACCGCTGTGGGATCGAGGCACAGGTAATATTGACTCCGCGCAGGCAACCCGACAGAAGGCGCAATTTGAGGTAAATGCACTGCAACGCAACCTGGGTAATCGCCTGCGCCTCAACCACCTGCACTTGTCTCACCTGATTGAGCAAGCGAACGATTATCGCCACCATGTACTGGAACCGGCCAATGAGATATTCCAACTGACCCGCAAGGGATTCTCCTCGGGCCAGGTTGAAATCCTTAACCTGGTGGATGCCGTTGATACCTATTTCAATGCCCGCAGCCGTTATCTTGAGCTGTTACAAGAGGCCTGGCTCGAGTCCGCAGAGCTGCGCCGCAGCGCGGGTATTTCGTTATTCACCACACAACCGTCTATTAATGAAGGAGCCGCACAATGAAGCGCTTATTCTTAAACCCCCTTTTGCTCACACTGGTTACACTGCCTGCGATACTTCTTCCAATGACGGCAGCCGCACTGGAGTTAACCCCACAACAGATCAGCACTGCAAATTTGACCACTAGCCCCGTCACAGAGCGACAAGCCGCGGCAACACTGCGAGTAAATGGCACCTTGCGTGCAGACCAGCAGCGACTATTTCGTGTCTCGCCCGTAGTTGATGGGCTGGTCACCGAACTTAACGTAGTCGAGCAGACCCAGGTGCGTAAAGGCCAAGTGCTGGCTATCTTATACAGCAACACCCTGGGCCAGGCACAAGCCGATTATCTGGCGGCATTGGCTCACTATGATGTGGCGCAGGCCGATTACCAGCGCATCAAAAGCCTGCGCGAGGATGGCGTAGTCTCTGAGAGCCGCCTGATCGCCGCTGACAGCCAATATAAAACAGCCCACGCGATACTCGACCAGCACCATCGAGCACTCACACTCACAGGCATGACACCTTCACAAATTGAAAAGATTGCCCAACACCCTGATAACATCGCTGAATACCCGCTAATAAGCCCAACAGAGGGCATTTTATTAAGCGTAAGCGCTGAAAACGGACAGATGCTGGCGGCGGGTGAAACCGCTTTTCGCATCGCAGACCTTAGCGTGGTATGGGCGAATATTCGCATTCCCGTTGCGCGCATCAGCGATGTTCAGATCGGTGCCAAAGCGACACTAAAGGTGGCCGCCTACCCACAAATGAGTTTCAACGGCCAGCTCGAAACACTCAGCGGCGAAGTGGATGAGAGTAGCCAGACCCTTGCCGGACGGGTGGTCATTAACAACAAACAGGGGCTATTACGCCCCGGCATGTATGTTCAAGCCCAACTTGAGGGTGCTCGCTATTCAGGTTTGATGGTTCCAGAAAGTGCCCTTTTCCGCCGTGGCAATGAAAACTACCTCTTTGTCGTCACCGGGCCGGGCCAGTACCAGCCAACCCAAGTCACCGTCCGTCCGCCTCAAGGTGGCTGGGTTAAGGTTGAATCAGGTATCAGCGCCGGTGTTGAAGTGGTCAGTGACGGTGTCGCCGAGCTCAAGTCCCACTGGCAGTACCAGGGAGGTGAGTAGACCATGATTCATTCACTGATTCGTTTTGCCCTGGTACAGCGGCTGATGCTGCTACTACTGGCGCTGGGAATGACCGGTGCCGGCATGTGGGCATTTAACACCCTGCCCATCGATGCCTTCCCCGAGATCTCCTCACCCCAGGTGCAGGTCATCGTTAAGGCTCCGGGGCTTTCGCCCTCCGAGGTCGAAAACCGCATCACCTACCCCATCGAGCTGGAGATGCAGGGTTTGGCACGCCAAACCATACTGCGCTCGACCACTAAGTATGCATTGAGCATCATCGTGATTGATTTCGAAGATGGCACCGACATCTACTGGGCTCGCCAGCAGGTCACCGAGCGCCTTAATCAGGTCTGGGGGGATCTCCCCACCGGTATTGAAGGCGGCCTGGGCCCCATCACGACACCGCTCGGCGAAGGGTATATGTACCGCATAAACGGCGACGACTACAGCAATCAGGAGTTACGCCGAATTCAGGACCGGATTATCCGCCCACGTCTGCGCGGCGTTGATGGGGTTGCCGAAGTCAACTCGCTGGGTGGTGAAGTCAAGGTCTATGAAGTGGTTGCCGACCCTGTAGCGCTCGCCTCTTATGGGCTTGAAATCAATGATCTAGAGCGTGTACTGCAAGCGAATAACCGCAATGCGGGTGGCGACCGAATCAACCGCAACAATGAAGTGCTCTTAGTGCGAACCATCGGCCAGCTGCGCACCATGGAAGATATCGGTAGCATTACGGTGGCCAGCGATAACGGCATTCCGATACATATCCGCGATGTTGCCGAAGTGCGCATCAACTCACTAACACGCTACGGTGCAGTCACTGCCGATGGTGAGGGCGAAGTGGTCACCGGCTTGGTACTGCTGCGCCGGGGTGCCAACAGCCGCTCCACAATAGAGGCGGCCAAGCAGGCCCTTGAAGAGCTAAAACCAGCCCTTCCAGAAGGGGTTACCATCAGCGCTTTCTATGATCGAACCGAGCTGGTCAACGATGCCATCTGGACCGTTGAGAAAGCACTGGGTGAGGCGGTTATCCTGGTGTTAATCGTCTTATTAGTCATGCTGGGCAACCTCCGAAGCGCACTCACCGTAGCACTGATTCTACCCCTCTCGGTGATGTTCACCTTCATCATGATGCGCCTGTTTGATGTGAGTGCCAATCTCATGTCACTGGGTGGCTTGGCCATTGCCATCGGTATTCTGGTTGATGCAGCAGTGGTGGTGGTAGAGAATATCCACACCCGGCTCAGCAAAGCCCCGCCCGGTGTCAGTCGTCTACACCTGATCTATCGTGCAGTCATCGAGGTTTCGACGCCCGTTATCTCGGGTATCCTGATTATTATCACGGTCTTTTTACCGCTATTCAGCCTTTCCGGGCTAGAGGGTAAAATGTTCACCCCACTGGCAGTGACCATCAGTTTTGCGCTGATCGGTTCGCTGATTCTCTCACTCACTGTTATCCCGGTAATCGCCAGCTTCTTAATGCGTGGTGGGAGTGAAGATGATGGCCGCCTCCTCAGTGCACTCAAAAGCGTCTACCTGCCGGTAATGCGCTGGGCACTGCGCCAACGGGCAGTTGCGATTAGCGGTGCGCTGGTTGGGCTGGCGATTTCTGCCGTGCTGTTTACCATGATCGGTCGAGAGTTCATGCCAGTGATGGATGAAGGCACCACGGTGGTGATCATCGAAAAGCTACCCAGCATCTCACTGGAGCGCTCACTGGAGCTGGATGCACCGTATCAAAAAGCGATTATGGAGCTTCCTGAAGTGACCGGTATCGTCTCGCGAACCGGTGCCGATGAGTTGCGTATGGACCCCATGGATCTTAACCAAACAGATAACTTCCTGATCACCAAACCAAGAAGTGAATGGACCATTACACTCGAGGAGTTTCAAGCAAACCTGCGTGAAAAGCTGGACACGTTTATCGGCATCGACTACGCCTTCACCCAGCCCATTGATATGCGCGTCTCTGAGATGCTGACCGGTGTGCGCGCCGCCATGGCAATTAAACTCTATGGCGACGACCTGAGCCTGCTTGAAGAAAAATCCAAGCAGATCGAAGAGCTGATCAATAATATACCGGGTGCGGTTGATGTCTTTCGCAACCAGCTCTCAGGCCAAGTCTACCTACAGATTGAGATTCGCCCGGCATCGATCGCCCGCTTTGGTATCAACATTGAAGACATCAACCGCCTTATCGAAGTTGCGGTGGGTGGCCAAGTGGTCACCGAAGTGATCGAAGGGAGCCAGCGAATTGGCGTGTTACTACGCTACCCTGAGCAGGTGCGCACCTCACCCCAGGCGATCAGTGCACTCCTGGTCAGCGCACCCAATGGCCACAGAATCCCACTTAGCAGCCTCGCTGATATAAGCGAAGTGGATGGCCCGGTGGTTATCTCACGAGAGTCCGCCAAGCGGCTGGTGGTGATTCAATCCAATGTTGAAGGCCGCGATGTGGTCAGCTTTGTAGAGGAGGTACGTCACACAATAGAGCAGCAAGTACAACTGCCACAGGGCTACTATGTCACCTTCGGTGGGCAGTTTGAGAATCAACAGCGGGCTGCACAGCGCCTCGCACTGGTCGTCCCTCTGGCGATTGTGTTGATCTTTTTAATGCTCTTCACCACCTTCCGCTCACTGGGACAAGCGGGGTTGATCATCCTCAACATCCCCTTTGCCATGATCGGCGGTGTGGTCGCCCTCTACTTCTCCGGGCTCTATCTATCAGTGCCCGCCTCGGTAGGCTTCATCACCCTGTTCGGGGTCGCCGTACTCAACGGCGTCGTGATGGTGAGTTACTTCAACCAGCTGCGTGAAGCGGGCCGCACGGTGCTCGAGGCGGTACAAGAGGGTGCAGAGCGACGGCTGCGGCCGGTGCTGATGACCGCACTCATCGCCAGCTTAGGGCTGGTGCCACTACTCACCGCCACCGGGCCAGGCTCTGAGCTGCAACGGCCACTGGCAGTGGTTGTTATTGGTGGCCTGTTCACCTCGACACTGCTCACCCTTATTCTACTGCCTACCCTCTACGCCTGGCTTGAAGGGCGCAAAGAGCAGCGCAAAGGAGCACAGCTATGAAAAATCTCAGCATCGTGATACACGCGAGTGCCCAGCAGACACTGGCCGATAACCTGCGGGCACTCGAACAGGTCACCGGTTTCACCTTTAGCCCTGTAGAAGGCCACTCCGAATTCAGTGAGGAGGATCCCTTCCTCTCAGCACAGGACAAAGTGGTCGGCTATATACCGCGAGTTCGGGTCGATATTTTACTGAAAGATGAAGATGTCAACCAAGTCATCACCGCGATAACCGGCCAGAATAGCCTAAGCGGGCAAGGCATTTACTGGGTTAGTCCGGTAGAACAACAGGGGCGACTATAAATAAGCCCTGAACAAAAAAGCCCCCTTACACATCCTGTGTAAGGGGGCACACTTCACAATAAGAAATGGCGTCACTCAACAACGGCATCTCTGCACAAAATGATAGCCAGCTGAAAGCCCAGTAACTTTTTACACTGATTGAAAAACCTCTTCTAAGGTGACACTCATCACCGCTGCTTCTCCGCAATCCACAGCGACATATAGCGAGTGCTTTTATATTGATGATGCTGCAACATCTGCCCTGTAAAATTATTGCGCCGCCGCTGTTCACGTTGCACCAAACACTGGTTAACTTTTTCTAACAGCGCAGTACCTCGCCTCTCCTTATTAAAAAACTGCTCAACAATCAAAAAACCTGCGCGTTGCTTCTGCTGCCACAACCGCTGATCGCTGTATAACTCAACAGCCGCCGCCACAAAATAGCTCACCTCATCAGCAACCAGCCCTCCCCAGGGGAGGCCACCGTGCATCGCCTCCATACCAATGGCGGTGGTCACATTGGGTGTACCACAACGCATCGCATCGGCTAGCTTACCTTTTATACCGGCCCCAAAGCGTAAGGGTGACAGACAGACTCTGGCCTCGCGCATCACCTGCATGGCATCGTCGACCCAACCTTTAACATGAAAGCCCTGTTTGGGATTATGAAGCTGAGTCGCTTTAGGGGGTGGGTATGCACCGTAAATATGTAGCTCTGCCTGGGGAAGCGCCTGTCGAATGGCGGGCCACAGAGTCTGCTTTAGCCACAGCACTGAATCCCAGTTAGGGGGGTGGCGAAAATTACCTATAGCCAGAAAGTGCTGGCGCTGTTCAAAGCTCGGCAGCCCCTCTGCTGCAAAGGGTGCCTCCAGCATAAAAGGCTGGTGGTGCAACAGCGTGGCCGGAACACCCAGCTGCTCAGTCAGTATCTGCAACTCATAATCTGAAACCACCAGGCTCAGATCACAACGGTAGATCGCCGCCACCTCACGGAAAGCCACCTCGCTCTGTAGATCATTCAGAGAAAATGGCCGCTGCTGTTTAAGCGCCTGCTGACGTGCCAGACGCAATGAGTGCAGATCCTCCATATCCAAAATGCGCAGAGCCTCAGGTACTTGCTCTGCTACCCGCCAGCCGTACTGTTCCTCGGTCATAAAGCGGTCGAACAACACGACATCTGGCTGTAGTTCAACCATAAACAGATCAAAGCAGGCACTGTTAAGCTTAATCGTCGCGGTCGAAACACCCAAGGCTTCAATATCTGACATATGTGTCGTTGGGTTAGCTGCCGAAGCAAAGGTGATGGACCACTGCTGATCCACAAACAACCGAATTAACGTCATCATGTTAACGCCTGCCGCAGAAGAGCGCGGCTCAGGCCAGACAGAGCCAATAATCAGAAGGTGCGGCATAAAGCAGTCTCGTTGCTGTTGAAGATTAGGAGCAGTAAGGGGCCGGCCGTCTCCTGCCTGGCGACCCTCAAGCTGGCAGCAGGCGACTCTTCAGGGTGAAAAGCAACCCAAATTTTCACCTACATTATTTTGTCTCAAAAGGCAGTAGAGGCAAACCGAGTGCTTTAAGAAATTCATTATGTTTACGGGTGGTCTCTACAATATTCTTTTCAAGGCCAACAAGCTCATCATTTACAACTTTTAAATCAACTTTTTTCTCTGGCTTGGCGGTGCTCACATAACGGGAAATATTCAAGTTGTAATCGTTCTTTTCAATCTCTTCCATCGAAACACGACGGGCGTAACGCGTATCTTCTTTACGGTATTGGTAGGTATCGATGATCTTGTCGATATGCTCAGGCAACAGACGGTTTTGTCGTTTACCTTTTTCAAAATGTTCGCTGGCATTGATAAACAGCACATCATCCGGTTTCTTGCAGCGTTTTAACACCAGAATACAAACCGGGATACCGGTAGAGAAAAACAGATTGGCCGGCAGACCGATCACGGTGTCGATATGCTGGTCTTTGAGTAGCTTGGTACGAATACGCGCCTCAGCACCACCTCGGAACAGAACACCGTGGGGCAGAATAATCGCCATCACGCCGTCATCACTGAGAAAGTGAAAACCGTGCAACAAAAAGGCGAAATCAGCAGCTGATTTGGGTGCCAGGCCGTAGCTTTTAAAACGGAAATCTTCGCCCAGTGCGTCCGTTGGCTTCCAGCGATAACTAAACGGCGGGTTGGCAACCACGGCATCACATTGCAGTTTTTTGGCGGGGTTCATTTCATTCAACAAATCCCACTCATTCAGCAGTGAATCACCGTGGTGAATGTCGAACTCGGCATCTTTCACGCCGTGCAGCAGCATGTTCATACGCGCCAGGTTGTAGGTAGTGATATTTTTTTCCTGGCCGTAAATTTTGCCGATACCGTGCGACCCCATTTTTTTGCGCACATTAAGCAATAGCGAACCCGAACCACAGGCGAAATCCAGCACCCGCTTGAGCTTTTTCTTTTTGCCGGTGGCGGGCTCATGTCCGTCCAGCGTGACAATGGCGGAGAGGATGCTGGAAATCTGTTGCGGGGTGTAAAATTCACCCGCCTTTTTACCAGAACCGGCGGCAAACTGACCGATCAGGTATTCATAGGCATCACCCAGCGCATCGCTGTCACTACTGAACTCGGCAATGCCTTCGGCGATTTTCTGGATAATGGTACAGAGCTTTTCATTGCGTGCTTTGGGTGTTTTGCCCAGCTTTTCCGAGTGCAGATTGATTTCCGAGAACAACCCTTGAAAGGTACTCTCGAAGGATTTTTCTTCAATATACTTAAAGCCATTCCACAGCGTATCCAGCAAATCATCGTGTTGGGTGCGCGCCATTTCGGCAATACTGCTCCACAGAAATTGCGGCTCGATGACATAATGCACCTTGAGGCGCATTTGTTTTTCAAAGTCGGCAATATCCGCACTGTTATCTTCATACCAGATGGCCAGTG
>JAKIVC010000018.1:0-52500 GCA_021647245.1 Gammaproteobacteria bacterium | reverse complement strand
AACACCTGCAGGCGGCCAGCTCTCGAGCGTAAGACCAAGTGACAGACCTCTCTGAGCCAAGACGGTCTTTATCTCTGTAAGGGACTTTTTACCTAAGTTAGGCGTCTTGAGCAGCTCCACTTCTGTGCGCTGCACAAGATCACCAATATAGTAAATCTGCTCTGCCTTCAGGCAATTCGCAGACCTTACCGTCAACTCAAGGTCATCAACTGGGCGTAAAAGAACCGGATCAATCTCTGGCTCTTTTTCTTCTGGCTTTGCAGCTTCAATCGCCTTCAGATCGACAAATGAGGTTAACTGGTCTTGCAAAATAGTAGCCGCCTTACGGATTGCATCCTCAGGGTCAATTGTGCCGTTTGTTTCAAGCTCAAGTATCAGCTTGTCAAGGTTTGTGCGCTGCTCAACACGGGCTGCCTCGACACTGTATGAAACGCGACTAACCGGACTGAAAGAGGCATCCAGAAGGAGGTGGCCAATTGCCTTGTCGCCCTCATCATTTGACTGGCGCTGTGTTGATGGCTGATATCCACGACCTGACTCAACCTTCAAGCGCATTTCGAGGGCACCTTTTTTAGACAGCGTCGCGATAAGGTGTTCAGGGTTGATCAACTCTATATTATGAGGAAGCACAAGGTCAGCGGCAGTAACCGGACCTTCACCTTTCTTGGAGAGGACGATCTCAGCAGAGTCGCCTTCATGCATGACTATGGCAAGACCCTTAAGATTAAGAAGAATCTCAATGACATCCTCTTGCACACCCTCAAGGGCGCTGTACTCGTGGAGAACACCATCAATTTCAGCCTCTACCACAGCCGCACCAGGCATTGACGAGAGCAAAATACGCCGCAGCGCATTCCCTAGAGTATGGCCAAACCCACGCTCAAGCGGCTCCAATGTCACTCGCGCCAAATTATGGCTAACCTGCTGAACATTTACCAGACGCGGCTTCAACAAATCTGTTATTACCTGCATAATTTTCCTCGCAACATTGTTGCCACTAAAGTGATACGAACCGGTTATTTAGAGTAGAGCTCAACCACAAGATTTTCGTTGATATCTGAAGGCAACTCAGACCGTTCAGGCGCAGACTTAAACACACCTTCCATCTTCTTCGAATCAACTTCAACCCATTCGGCAAAACCACGCTGCTGTGCAGACTCAAGAGCCCCTTTAACGCGCAGCTGAGCCTTCGCCCCTTCTCGCACGGCAACAACATCATTTGCTAGCACTGAATAGGATGGAATGTTTACACGGCGACCATTAACGCTTACACCGTTGTGCCTAACCAACTGGCGTGCTTCAGTGCGTGATGCCGCGAAGCCCATACGATATACCACGTTATCTAGACGACACTCCAGCAAGCGTAATAGGTTTTCACCAGTCGCGCCTTTGATTCTATCCGCTTCTTTGTAGTAAAGGCGGAACTGACCTTCGAGAATACCGTAGATACGGCGTAACTTTTGCTTAGCTCGTAATTGCACGCCGTAATTTGAAAGGCGCGCATTCTTTTGTCCGTGCTGCCCTGGTGCATAAGCACGAGTCTCAATAGGGCATTTTGCTGTATAGCATTTCTCACCCTTTAAAAAGAGCTTCTCACCTTCACGGCGACACTGACGACACTTGGGACCAATATACCTAGCCAAAATCTCTCTCCTATTAAACTCGACGCTTCTTAGGTGGACGACATCCGTTATGCGGAATAGGCGTCACATCTGAGATTGTACCAATCTTAAAACCAAGTGAGTTCAATGAACGCACAGCTGATTCGCGACCTGGGCCTGGCCCCTTGACATTTACATCAAGGTTCTTCACACCCATATCGAGCGCTACCTGACCAGCACGTTCAGCAGCTATTTGCGCTGCAAAAGGGGTGCTTTTTCGTGAACCTCGAAAGCCACTGCCGCCAGATGTAGCCCAACAAAGCGCATTACCTTGACGATCACTTATGGTGATTATTGTATTGTTAAAAGTGGCATGCACATGGGCAATACCATCAACAACATTACGTTTTACACGCTTTTTTGCGCGCACTGGAGTCTTAGCCATTCTTATACAATCCCAAAATTATCTTTTAATTGGACGACGAGGCCCTTTCCGTGTCCGCGCATTGGTGCGCGTACGCTGACCACGAAGCGGAAGTCCGCGACGATGACGAATACCACGATAACATCCCATATCCATCAGCCGCTTGATGTTCATGGAAACTTCGCGACGGAGGTCACCTTCAAGAGTTAACTTTGCCGTCTCTGTACGCAATAGCTGAAGCTCAGACTCGGCTAAATCACGAATCTTCGCATCAGTTGCAACACCTGCATTTGCACAAATTTGATGTGCACGGGTACGACCTACACCGTAAATTGCAGTCAATGCAATAACAGTATGCTTATTATCTGGAATGTTTACGCCAGCAATACGCGCCATTCTAAAGTTCTCCTAATTAACACTGCGACCCGGAAAGCGCGCAATAATACTCAATACTTAAATAACTTGCAAGCGCTATTAACCTTGGCGCTGCTTGTGACGTGGTTCTTTACAGATAACACGTACCACACCCTTGCGACGTATAATTTTACAGTTACGGCACAACTTTTTAACAGAAGCACGTACTTTCATATCAATACACTCCAATAGACTTTGTAATTACTTAACGTGGCTTGCCCGCACGACCATAACCTTTAAGGTTGGCCTTTTTCATCATGCCTTCATATTGCATAGACATCAGATGCGCTTGCACTTGAGCCATGAAATCCATAATCACTATAACTATGATCAGCAATGACGTGCCTCCGAAGTAGAAGGGCACATTCCAATACAATATAAGAAACTCAGGCAGTAGACAGACCAAAGTGATGTACCCTGCACCGACAAATGTCAGACGGGACATGATTTTATCAATATATCTAGCCGTATTCTCACCGGGCCTTACGCCCGGGATGAATGCACCAGATCGCTTTAAGTTATCCGCAGTCTCACGCGGATTAAATACCAGAGCCGTGTAAAAAAAGCAGAAAAATATAATCGCAACTGCATAAAAAGTCACGTATAGCGGCTGACCAGGTGAGAGCAAGGTAGCAATATCCTGCAGCCAACCCATACCCTCACCTTGCGCAAACCATCCCGCAATTGTTGCCGGAAACAAGATAATACTTGAAGCAAATATTGGTGGTATTACACCAGCCATATTGAGTTTGAGTGGCAAGTGAGTTGCCTGACCAGCCATCATTTTACGTCCTTGTTGTCGACGGGCGTAGTTTACAGTAATTCTACGCTGACCTCGCTCAACAAAAACAACAAATGCAGTAACTGCAAGCGCCATCACCACAAGGGCAATAACCATCAGCGATGATATCTCACCAACCCTTGCCAATTCGAGTGTCCCACCAATCGCTGAAGGCAAGCCAGAGACGATCGAGGCGAAAATGATAATGGATATACCATTACCTATGCCACGCTCAGTTACCTGCTCACCCAGCCACATAAGGAACATGGTTCCAGCGACCAGCGTCAATATGGTAGTCACCATAAAGCCAGTACCTGGATCGACCACAACCGAGAGCGAACCAATTTTCTGAGACTGCAGTGCAATCGATATGCCCGTCGCCTGGAATGTAGCCAAGACCAATGTACCATAGCGTGTATATTGGGTTATTTTTCGCCTTCCGGCTTCACCCTCTTTTTTCAGCTGCTCAAACTTCGGCACAACCGATGTCATCAACTGCATGATGATGGATGCTGAAATATAGGGCATTACACCCAAAGCAAAGAGTGTCAGGCGCTCAAGAGCACCACCGGAGAACATGTTAAACATGTCGACGATCGTGCCTCGCTGCTGATCAAACAGTGCAGCAAGCGCATCAGGGTTAATCCCTGGGACAGGGATATGTGCACCGATACGGAAAACGATAATCGCACCGAGCAAAAAAAGCAGCCTGCGCTTTAGCTCGCTAAGATTCCCACCGCCTGTCGATGAACCTGCATTCATTCCTGGAGCAGCCATTACGCCTCGATTTTCCCACCAGCTGCTTCAATTGCAGCCCGGGCACCTTTGGTCACACCTAAGCCACTAATTGTGACCGCCTTAGTCACTTCACCCGAAAGAATAATCTTTACTGACTTAATATTGTCACGAATCACATTCGCTGCCTTTAATGACAATAAATCAATAACATCAGCACTAACAGCGTCTATTTCATTGAGACGAACTTCAGCTGTAAAGGCTGCCTTGCGTGAACGAAAGCCAACCTTTGGGAGGCGGCGGTAAAGTGGCATTTGGCCACCTTCGAAGCCGATCTTGGGCATACCACCTGAGCGGGATTTTTGTCCCTTGTGACCACGGCCACATGTCTTACCATGTCCAGAGCCGATACCACGACCTACACGTTTGGCCGCTTTTTTTGCACCCTCGGCAGGCTTTAAAGTATTTAATCGCATCTTAGTTGTCCTCAACCTTAAGCATGTAAGACACTTTGTTAATCATGCCTCGATTCTCAGGAGTGTCTTGCACTTCAACAGTTTGGCGAATGCGACGTATACCCAGACCAGAAACACACGCTTTGTGCGCAGCCAGACGACCACTGGCACTACGCACCAAAGTTACTTTAATCGTACTATTAGCCATCGTTTAGTCCATAATCTCACTAACTGTTTTACCACGCTTAGCAGCCACTTCTTCAGGAGAAGTCATCTCTGCTAGGCCCTTGACCGTTGCACGGACAACATTAATGGGATTGGTGGATCCAATGCACTTAGCAAGCACATTATGCACACCAACCGCCTCAAATACCGCACGCATAGGGCCACCAGCAATAATCCCAGTACCCTCAGATGCGGGCTGCATAAAGACTTTTGCTGCCCCATGAGTTGAGGTAATGGGATGCTGAAGGGTGCCATTCGTGAGGCTGACACTTTTCAAGTTTTTACGCGCTTCCTGCATCGCCTTCTGAATAGCAGCAGGCACTTCACGCGCCTTACCACGACCGAATCCTACTTTGCCGTTACCATCACCAACAACCGTCAGTGCTGTAAAGCCGAAAATACGACCGCCTTTAACTACTTTGGCAACGCGATTTACAGCTACCAGTTTTTCCAACAAATCATCAGAGTTGGAATTATTTTGATCAAATCTAGCCACAATTAACCCCTTAGAATTCCAAGCCATTCTCGCGAGCAGCATCAGCCAAAGCCTTAACACGGCCATGGTATTTGAAGCCTGAACGATCGAAAGCAACCTTGGTGATACCTGCGCTTTTAGCACGCTCAGCGACAATCTTGCCAACTGCAACAGCCGAATCAGCATTGCCAGTGTATTTAATCTGCTCAGCAACACTACTCTCTGCGGTAGAAGCTGAACATACAACCTCTGCACTATTTGGAGCGATAACCTGTGCATATATATGGCGTGGCGTGCGGAATACACACAGACGCGGCACTGCCAGTTCTTTAATTTTAGCCCGACCGCGACGAGCGCGGCGTAAGCGTGATTGTTTCTTATCCATCTCTGAGCCCCTAGGTTATTTCTTCTTGGCTTCTTTCATTACGATACGCTCATCAGCATAGCGTACACCCTTACCCTTATAAGGCTCAGGTGGACGGTAAGCACGAATGTCGGCAGCAGCTTGCCCTACGGCCTGCTTGTCAGCACCTTTTATCACGATCTCGGTCTGAGAAGGTGTTTCAATGGTTATACCTTCGGGTGACTCATAACTCACCGGATGAGAAAATCCTAATGTGAGATTGAGAACTTTTCCTTGTAATTGAGCCCGGTAACCGACACCAACCAGTTTTAATTTTTTCTCAAAACCAGTTGTAACACCAACTACCATATTTGAGAGCAGTGAACGCATTGTCCCAGCCATTGCAACCGCACCTTTCTGGGCGCTGTTACGGACAGAAAACCTCAACTCATTATCTTTTTGCGAGACCTCAACAAAATCATGAACGGTACGCTCTAGGGAGCCCTTCGGTCCTTTTATGGAAACCTGACTTCCCTTGAGCGAGACTTCTACAGCCGCAGGGATCACTACAGGATTATTTGCTATACGTGACATACTTACCCCTTACGCTACAAAGCAAAGAACTTCACCACCACAACCTGCTTTGCGTGCCGCCCGATCGGACATAACACCTGCAGATGTTGAGATGATGCTTACACCAAGACCAGCCATGACCTTAGGGAGTTCGTCTTTACCTCTGTAAATACGCAAACCTGGGCGGCTTACGCGCTTGATCTGGTCAATGACCGGCTTGCCTGAGTGGTATTTAAGCTCAATAACCAACTCGGCTTTAGCTCCCTCACCCTCAAGAGAGGCATTTGAAATATAACCCTCATCTTTCAGAACGACAGCTATTGCCATTTTTTTGCCTGAATACGGCATTGAAACAGTTGCTTTATTTGCACCCAGCGCATTGCGGATGCGAGTCAGCATATCCGCGATTGGATCTTGCATACTCATGATAATTTCTCCTAACGTTAATCAGTATCCAGCCTACCAGCTAGACTTAACTAAACCAGGTATGTCGCCACGCATTGCCGCCTCACGCAGCTTGTTACGAGCGAGACCAAATTTACGATACACACCATGCGGACGGCCTGTAATTTGACAGCGACTACGCTGGCGAACCGGGCTTGCGTCACGTGGGAGTGCATGCAAAGCCTGCATAGCATCGCGGCGCTCCTCAGGAGATAATTCCAAATCTACGGAGCGCTTTTTCAGTTCAGCACGCTTTGTGGCATACTTCGCAACAAGCTTGGTACGCTTGCTTTCGCGATTAATCATTGAAACCTTAGCCATTCGATAAACCCCTAGCTTTTAAATGGGAAGCTGAACGCCGCGAGTAGTGCGCGTCCTTCTTCGTCAGTTTTAGCCGTCGTTGTAACCGTGATATCCATTCCGCGTAAAGCATCGATTTTGTCATAGTCAATTTCAGGGAAAATGATCTGCTCATTTATGCCCATGCTATAGTTTCCGCGGCCATCGAATGACTTCACATTCATACCACGAAAATCACGAACTCGCGGCAATGAGACATTGATCAAACGATCCATGAACTCGTACATACGATAACTGCGCAGCGTTACTTTGCAGCCAATCGGCCAGCCTTCACGCACTTTAAAACCAGCCACTGACTTCCGAGCATTACGGACTATAGGCTTCTGACCCGCAATCTTAGTCATATCACCCAGCGCACTCTCAAGCACTTTTTTATTCACCAACGCCTCACCAAGACCCATGTTAAGGGTAACCTTAGTAATACGCGGCACTTCCATCACACTCTTGTAGCCAAACTGGTCCATAAGCTTCTGAACAACAGTGTCGCGATAAAATTCCTGCAACCTAGCCATAATTCACTACCTAATCAAGCATCAATTAATTCGTTGTTAGATTTAAAGAAGCGTACCTTCTTACCATCTTCTAGCACGCGGAAGCCGACTCGGTCCGCCTTACCAGTTACCGCATTAAAAATCGCCACATTAGAGCCATCAATAGACGCCTCTTGTTCAACGATCCCGCCAGCAACACCACGCATTGGGTTTGGCTTCACATGCTTCTTAACAACACTCACGCCCTCAACAACTAAGCGACCATTGGCATGCACAATACTGACCGCACCACGCTTACCTTTGTCCTTACCTGTGAGAACAACTACCTCATCACCTTTTCTGATCTTACGCATAATTATTATCTCTTTAAATCAGAGCACTTCTGGTGCAAGCGAAACAATCTTCATGAAACGATCACCACGTAACTCCCTGGTAACAGGGCCAAAAATACGCGTACCGATTGGCTCTAGCTTGCTATTCAACAGAACGGCTGCATTCCCATCAAAGCGAATCAGTGAGCCATCGGAGCGCCGCACGCCTTTACGCGTACGCACTACGACAGCACTATAGACATCACCCTTCTTAACTTTACCACGGGGAATAGCCTCTTTAATGCTCACCTTGATGACATCACCAACACCTGCATAACGACGGTGCGACCCACCTAGGACCTTGATACACATCAACTTTCTTGCGCCGCTATTATCGGCCACATCAAGGAGCGATTGCATCTGAATCATTGGCTTTTCTCCAGTTTTTCTATCACACCACTTCTCCCCACACTCAGGGCGCGCATAATAGCACTAATACAAAAAAAACCCAAGTCGAAAAGAAAGCCAACTCGGGCTTTTAGTCATTTACGCAACACCCACCGCAGTGGACGGCATATTATTTTGCTTTTGAGACAACCTCAACCAGCGTCCAAGACTTGGTCTTAGACAAAGGACGGCACTCACTAATGGTAACGGTATCGCCATCATTACAAACATTTTGCTCGTCATGCACGTGAAGCTTTGTGGAGCGCTTAACGTACTTACCATAAACTGGATGACGAACCTTACGCTCAATCATGACCGTGACACTCTTATCCATCTTGCTACTGATAACACACCCAGTCTGGGTGCGTGTAGATTTTGCCTGCTCAGTCATTTTAGGACTCCTGCGTCTTTTGATTCAGAACCGTCTTAACGCGTGCAATGTTCTTACGGACTTCAGCAACCAAACTTGGCTTTGCAAGCTCTCCAGTTCCTTTTTGCATCCGCAAATTGAACTGCTCGCGCAAAAGATTCTGAAGCTCGACATTTAGCTCATCAACAGATTTTTCTCTAAGCTCACTTGCATTCATCACATCACCGTCCGAGTTACAAATGTTGTATTCACAGGTAGTTTTGCAGCAGCTAGCGCGAATGCCTCTCGAGCAAGCTCTTCACTAACACCTTCCATTTCATACAACATTCTACCTGGCTGAACCTCAGCAACCCAATATTCTACGTTGCCTTTACCCTTACCCATCCTGACTTCAAGAGGTTTTTTGGATATTGGCTTATCTGGAAACACTCGAATCCAGATCTTTCCACCACGCTTGATGTGGCGAGTCATAGCACGCCTGGCAGCTTCGATTTGGCGTGCGGTTAACCGACCACGCGTCGTCGACTTCAGGCCAAACTCACCGAAGCTCACCTTGTTTCCGCTTTGAGCAAGACCGCGGTTACGGCCTTTTTGCATTTTACGGAATTTGGTTCGTTTTGGCTGGAGCATACCGCTTCTCCTTTAATTATTTGCTGCGGATTTCTTGGATGCAGTGGCTACCTGGTCGTGAAAACCGATAACCTCACCCTTAAATATCCAGACTTTTACCCCGATAATACCGTAGGTTGTCAAAGCCTCAGCAAAGCCATAGTCTATATCAGCACGAAAAGTATGCAGGGGAACACGCCCCTCACGATACCATTCTGTACGCGCTATCTCTGCACCATTCAAACGCCCAGCAGCCGCAATTCTGATACCTTTCGCACCAAGGCGCATTGTATTAGTAACGGTGCGCTTCATGGCACGACGAAACATAATACGTCGCTCTAGCTGTTGCGCTACATTCTCAGCAACTAGCTGTGCGTCCAGCTCTGGCTTGCGAATCTCTTCGATATTGACATTAACTGGAATGCCCATCATTTTAGAGAGTTCGACTCTGAGGCGTTCAATATCTTCGCCTTTCTTGCCAATCACCACACCAGGCCTGGCCGTGTGAATGGTGATTTTCGCATTACGCGCAGGACGCTCAATCTGAATGCGACTAACTGATGCCTTGGATAAGCGCTTTTTCAGGAATTCACGTACCCTTAAGTCTGCCAACAAATAGCCGGAGAAATCCCGACTGTTCGCATACCACTTAGCGGTCCAATCCTTAGTAATACCAAGACGGATACCCGTTGGATGTACTTTCTGACCCATACCTGCCTCTCAGTTATTTTTCAGCAACCGCCACAGTAATGTGGCAATTACGTTTCAGAATGCGATTTGCACGCCCTTTTGCACGCGGACGAATACGCTTGAATGTCGCCGCTTCATCAACGAAAATCCGAGTAATCTTCAACTCGTCAATATCTGCGCCGTCATTATGCTCTGCATTTGCAATTGCTGACTCAACAACCTTCTTAACGATGGATGCTGCTTTTTTGTTACTGAACATCAGAATTTGCAAGGCACGATCTACTGACAGACCACGAATCTGGTCTGCAACCAGACGGGTTTTTTGCGCAGAGATGCGTGCATTACGATGTTTAGCAATGACTTCCATCTTCACACCCCTTATCTGGACTTTTTGTCGGCGACATGACCACGATATGTGCGAGTTGGAACAAACTCACCCAATTTGTAGCCGACCATGTTTTCAGTAATGAAAACAGGCACATGTTGGCGACCATTATGTATAGCAATAGTGAGCCCGAGCATATCCGGGAGTACCATTGAACGACGTGACCAAGTCTTAATTGGTCGTTTTGTGCCAGCCTCAACCGCCTCACTCACCTTTTTGGCTAAGTGTTGATCGACGAATGGACCTTTCTTGACTGAACGTGGCATTGCTCGCCCTCTTTCCAGTTAAACGAAATTACTTGTTACGACGACGTACGATAAACTTATCGGTACGCTTGTTTTTACGGGTTTTATAACCCTTCGTCGGAACACCCCAAGGAGATACAGGATGACGGCCACCAGAAGTACGACCTTCACCACCGCCGTGCGGATGATCCACTGGATTCATCGCGACACCACGGACGGTAGGTCGACGACCTGCCCAGCGGGCAGCACCGGCCTTACCTAAAGAGCGAAGAGCATGCTCAGAGTTACCCACTTCACCAATTGTCGCCTTGCAGTCAACCCGCACCTTGCGCATTTCGCTTGAACGAAGGCGCAAAGTTGCATATTCACTATCACGAGCAACAAGCTGAGCTGACGTTCCCGCAGAGCGCGCAATTTGCGCACCTTTACCAGAACGAAGCTCAACACAATGAACAGTCGTACCGACTGGAATATCACGCAGCGCCATCGCGCTACCCGGCTTTATGGGTGACTGCTGGCCAGACATTATATCTGAACCAGCAGAAACTCCCTTAGGCGCTATGATGTAGCGACGCTCACCGTCGGCATATTTAATCAGTGCAATGTTCGCGCTACGGTTTGGATCATACTCTAGGCGCTCAACTACACCAGGGATGCCATCCTTATTACGCTTAAAATCAATGATACGGTAGTGCTGCTTATGACCACCGCCACGATGACGAGTGGTAATACGCCCATTATTATTACGACCACCCGTCTTGCTCTTTTTCTCCAGAAGAGGGGCGTATGGTTCGCCCTTATGGAGATCCGGAGTAACCACTCGAACTACAAAGCGGCGCCCAGGTGATGTCGGTTTAAGTTTTACGATCGCCATGATACGAATCCTCTACGAATTACTCGGCGGCGCTGGTGAAATCAATCTCACTACCGGCCTTAAGTTGGACATACGCCTTTTTATAGCCAGAGCGACGACCTTGGATTGCTCCAAAGCGCTTGCGCTTGCCTTTAACATTGGCCACCTGAACGGAGTTGACTTCAACTTCAAACAGAAGCTCTACAGCCTTCTTAATTTCAGTCTTATTTGCGTCAGTAGCCACCTTGAATACGATTTGCTGGTTAGTCTCAGCAGCAATCGATGCTTTCTCAGTAATATGAGGACCGAGTAGAACCTTCATCAAACGCTCTTGGTTCATGCCAAAGCCTCCTCTATTTGCTTGATCGCTCCGACTGTCATCAGCACCTTGTCGTAACCTACCAATGAAACCGGGTCAATCGATGCTGCACTTACAAGGCCAACCTTATGCAGGTTGCGTGATGCAAGGTACAGATTATCGTCTATGGCCTCCGGGACAATCAAAACACTTTCCAAACCCATCGCAGCAAGTTTAGCAACAAGCTCTTTTGTTTTTGGCAGTTCAAGAGAAAATTTATCAATGATAATCAGCCGATCCTGGCGCAGCAACTCAGAGACGATCGAGCGCATTGCGCCACGATACATCTTCTTGTTTACTTTTTGCGAATGATCTTGCGGAGCTGCAGCAAATGTAACTCCACCCGATCGCCACAAGGGGCTGCGGATAGTACCCGCACGCGCACGGCCCGTTCCTTTCTGGCGCCATGGCTTAGCACCGCCACCGCTTACATCCGAGCGATTCTTGTGAGCACGACTTCCTTGGCGAGCACCTGCCAAATAGGCCGTCACAACCTGATGAATTAGCGGCTCATTAAACTCACGCGCAAAGCTCTCATCAGAGAGCTCGACGCTCTTTTTAGACTCTTTTCCTGCTGCTGTAACTAAATTCAATTCCATTACAAACTCCCCTGCGAATTCGCTTTAACCGCCGGGAATACAACAACGTTGCTTCCTTTGGCACCAGGAACTGCCCCTTTAACCAAAAGAATATTGCGCTCAATATCCACACGAACCACTTCAAGGTTTTGAACTGTACGCTGAACATTACCCATCTGACCAGACATCTTCTTGCCCTTGAATACACGCCCAGGGGTTTGACACTGACCGATAGAGCCAGGGGTACGATGGGAAAGGGAGTTGCCGTGCGTCGCATCTTTACCTGCAAAGTGGTGGCGTTTGATGGTGCCGGCAAATCCCTTACCGATCGTAACACCTGCCACATCAACTTTCTGCCCTACCTCAAAGATATCAGCCTTGATCTCTGAGCCTGTCGCAAAATCATTAGTCGCCCCGTCAGTCAGACGAAACTCCCAAAGCCCTCTTCCAGCCTCAACACCTGCTTTTGCAAAGTGCCCGGCCATTGCCTTGGTTACACGCGTCGCACGGCGCGTACCAACCGTCACCTGAATTGCATTGTAGCCATCTTTCTCGAGCCCTTTGAGCTGACTCACACGATTAGGCTCAACTTCGATTACGGTAACAGGCAGAGAACACCCATCTTCCGTAAAAACCCGAGTCATACCGCGCTTGCGGCCTATTACACCAATAGTCATTGTCGTTATCCTCACGCATCGATTTCGATTGACCGACGCTTAATTCAACAAAACTTCAATATAACAACGCCGTACTCCCACTGCGGACAGCACGGCGTTATTAATGAGGGGCGGATTCTAACTTAATTTAATCTGCACGTCTACCCCAGCAGCAAGATCAAGCTTCATTAATGCATCCACTGTCTTTTCTGTCGGATCTACAATATCCAGCATACGCTTGTGGGTACGAATCTCATACTGATCACGCGCATCCTTATTAACATGCGGCGAGGTCAGAATAGTAAAACGCTCTTTTTTGGTAGGCATGGGAATTGGACCCTGCACATGCGCACCCGTGCGCTTTGCAGTATCAGCAATCTCACGTGCGGACTGATCAATCAAACGATGATCAAATGATTTTAGGCGAATACGAATTCTTTGATTAGTCATATCTATTACTCAATAATCTTAGCAACAACGCCCGCACCAACGGTACGACCACCTTCACGGATTGCAAAACGCAGGCCGTCTTCCATTGCGATGGGAGCGATCAGCGATACCGTCATCTGCACGTTATCACCTGGCATCACCATCTCCACACCCTCTGGCAGATCACACGCACCGGTTACATCAGTGGTACGAAAATAGAACTGCGGACGATAGCCGTTAAAAAACGGGGTATGTCGACCACCTTCATCTTTGCTTAGCACATAGACTTCGGCTTCAAACTTAGTGTGGGGGTTAATTGAACCGGGCTGACACAGCACCTGACCGCGCTCAACATCTTCGCGCTTGGTACCCCGTAGCAATAGGCCAACATTATCGCCCGCACGCCCCTCATCAAGCAGTTTGCGGAACATTTCAACACCGGTACAGATCGTTTTAACGGTCTCTTTGATGCCAACAATTTCAACTTCCTCACCTACCTTGACGATACCCCGCTCAATACGACCCGTGACAACAGTGCCACGACCAGAGATTGAGAAAACATCTTCAACCGGCATCAGGAATGCGCCATCAATCGCCCGCTCAGGCTCTGGAATATAGCTATCCATCGCGTCAACCAGTTTAATAATCGCCGGCACACCAATATCGGACTGGTCACCTTCCAATGCTTTCAATGCTGAACCGATGATTACCGGTGTATCATCACCCGGGAATTCATACTTATCCAAAAGCTCACGCACTTCCATCTCAACCAGCTCAAGCAGCTCGTCATCATCAACCATGTCCGCTTTGTTCAGAAACACGACAATATAAGGAACACCTACCTGGCGCGAGAGCAGTATGTGCTCACGGGTTTGTGGCATTGGGCCGTCTGCCGCCGAACAAACCAGAATCGCACCATCCATCTGCGCGGCACCGGTGATCATGTTTTTCACATAATCAGCATGGCCCGGGCAATCAACGTGTGCGTAGTGACGTACATCTGATTCATATTCAACATGTGCCGTAGCAATAGTGATACCACGGGCACGCTCTTCAGGTGCACCATCTATCTGGTCGTAAGCTTTAAACTCACCACCATGCTTTTCAGCCATACATTTGGTGATTGCCGCAGTCAGCGTGGTTTTACCGTGGTCAACATGACCGATGGTACCAACATTAACATGTGGCTTGGTGCGTTCAAATTTTTCTTTAGACACGTGCGATCCTCTCGATAAATCAATTATTCTTAATAAACTTTATTCACTATCTCATCAGAGATGTTTGATGGCGCCTCTGCATATTTTTCAAACTCCATGGAGTAGCTGGCTCGCCCCTGAGTCGCAGATCTCAGCTCAGTTGCATAACCAAACATGGAGCCAAGCGGCACTTCAGCGCGAACAACTTTCCCCATCGGCACATCATCTACGCCCTGAACCAAGCCACGACGGCGGTTAATATCACCCATCACATCACCCATACTCTCTTCGGGTGTAACCACCTCAACCTTCATAACCGGCTCCAGGAGGTAGGGTAATGCTTGTAACGCACCATCACGAAGTGCAATTGAGCCTGCGATTTTAAACGCCATTTCGTTGGAGTCCACCTCATGATATGAGCCACCAATGAGCGCCACCTTAACATCAACCATCGGATAACCTGCGAAGACACCTGACTCCATCTGCTCTTTTACCCCCGCATCTACCGCAGGAATGTATTCAGCGGGTATTGTACCCGCCGCAATTTCACTCACAAACTCATAGCCAGTGCCAGGCTCTTTAGGCTCCAGCCGCAAAGAGACGTGACCGTATTGGTTGCGCGCTCCCATATCTCTAATAAACTTACCTTCAACTTCAACGCTAGAGCGAATTGACTCACGATAAGAGACTCTTGGTGTACCGACATTTGCCGCCACACCAAACTCCCGCTTCATCCTGTCTACAATTATTTCTAGGTGAAGCTCGCCCATTCCTGAAATTATCGTTTGTCCCGAATCAGAATCCACATGCACTCTGAACGAAGGATCCTCTTGTACAAGTCGACTCAATGCCGCCTCCATTTTATCTTGGTCGGCGAGCGTTTTCGGCTCAATCGCAACCGAAACCACCGACTCAGGGAACTCCATTCTCTCAAGAACCACCCGATCAGCCTGGTCGCACAGGGTGTCGCCGGTAACCGTGCACTTAAGGCCCACTGCCGCTGCAATATCTCCCGCATGTACGCCACCGATTTCTTCGCGGCTGTTGGCGTGCATCTGCAAAATTCGACCAATGCGCTCGCGCTTGCCTTTGGCAGGATTAAAAACAACATCTCCCGATTTCAGGCTACCACTATAAACACGGAAGTAAGCCAACGCACCGACAAATGAGTCCGTGGCTATTTTAAATACCAACGCTGAAAATGGCTCATCATCACTTGGATGACGCGCCACTGCCGACTCACCATCCTCACTCAAACCAGCAATTGCCGGCACATCAAGTGGCGAGGGTAAATAATCAACCACTGCATCAAGAAGGGCCTGCACACCTTTATTTTTAAAGGCCGAGCCGCAGACAACCGGTACCAGATCACCCGACAAAGTAGCCGCTCTAATCCCTTTTTTGACATCTACTTCAGACAGAAAACCATCTTCCAAATATCGATCCATCAACTCTTCGGTAGACTCTGCTGCGCACTCGACAAGCTGCTCTCGCAACTCATCACAACATTCGAGCATCTCCGCAGGTATTTCGCATAATTTATAGGTAAGGCCCATATCGGATTCAGACCAATAAATCGCTTTCATAAGGATGAGATCTACAACCCCTTCGAAATTATCCTCTGCGCCAATCGGAACCTGAAGGGCAATCGGATTCGCTCCGAGCCGCTCTTCAATCTGCCCCATTACACGGAAAAAATCCGCACCAGAGCGATCCATTTTATTGACGAAAGCAATCCGTGGAACCTCGTACTTATCCGCCTGCCGCCAGACAGTCTCAGACTGCGGCTCAACCCCACCAACCGCACAAAAAACAGCACAAGCACCATCAAGAACACGCAGTGAACGCTCAACTTCTATGGTGAAATCGACATGACCTGGCGTATCGATAATGTTTATTCGATGCTCGTCATACTGCTTTTGCATGCCACGCCAAAAACATGTTGTCGCTGCAGATGTAATTGTAATTCCGCGTTCTTGTTCCTGCTCCATCCAGTCCATAGTCGCCGTGCCATCATGCACTTCGCCAATTTTATGGGACTCACCCGTGTAAAACAGAATGCGTTCCGTCGTCGTTGTCTTGCCAGCATCAATATGAGCCATAATGCCGATATTTCGATACTGTCCAACAGGGGTTTTACGCACCACTTTAATACAACTCCAGCAAGGGGCTTTTACCAGCGATAGTGGGCAAACGCTTTGTTTGCATCTGCCATGCGGTGCGTATCTTCACGTTTTTTGACTGCAGAACCACGACCTTCAAGGGCATCGATAATCTCGCCCGCAAGACGCAGACCCATACCTTTCTCGCTGCGTTTACGCGCAGCCTCAACCAACCAACGCATGGCAAGCGCCGTTCGACGATCAACACGCACTTCAACGGGCACTTGGTAAGTTGCACCACCCACGCGACGAGACTTAACCTCTACCGACGGACGAACTGCCTCCAGCGCCTTATCCAGTGACTCCAGTGCTTCGCCACCTGACTTCTCAGTCACACGATCCAGTGCACTATAAACAATTTTTTCCGCAACTGACTTTTTCCCATCTACCATCAAGACGTTAACAAGACGAGTTAACGTTTCGCTTCCAAACTTAGGATCGGGTAGTACTTCGCGTTTAGCTGCCGCTTTTCTTCTAGCCATTATCTATTCCTGAAACAATTACTTAGGACGCTTCGCGCCATATTTGGAGCGCCCTTGACGACGAGTGGTTACACCCGCGCAATCCAGGGTGCCACGAACCGTGTGATAACGCACACCAGGCAGATCTTTAACACGACCACCGCGAATCAAAATAACACTGTGCTCTTGGAGGTTATGCCCCTCCCCACCGATATATGAAGTAACCTCCATACCATTGGTAAGACGAACACGCGCCACTTTACGCAATGCTGAATTCGGCTTCTTAGGTGTTGTTGTATACACGCGAGTGCATACACCTCGTTTCTGTGGACATGCATCCAACGCAGGAACGTTGCTCTTTTCAATTTGGCGCTTGCGAGGCTTGCGCACCAACTGATTAATAGTTGTCATATATTTTGCTCCAACCCTACAAATAAGTAGACAGCTGGATATAGCCAGCTGTCTGAATCGCGGAATTCTAGTGATAAAACACTAGTGTGTCAAGTGCTGAGAAAACCCGCAGTTACTCAACACTCTCTTCTACTACTGCTGGCACCGACTCTTCAGCCGCCGCCAGTGCCAATTCGGCATCAAACTGCTCACGACGGTGACGCTGACGCTCAGCATGATAGGCAAGTCCTGTGCCCGCTGGAATCAAGCGGCCCACAATAACATTCTCTTTCAGACCGCGAAGATCATCGACCTTACCATTCACAGCGGCATCGGTCAGGACTCGCGTGGTCTCTTGGAATGATGCTGCAGAGATAAATGAGTCTGTCGCAAGCGAGGCCTTAGTAATACCCAGCAGCACAGAGTCATAAGTACAAACCAGCTTTCCTGCTGCAATCATACGATCATTTTCATCGAGCATACGAGAGCGCTCTACCTGCTCACCCTTAAGGAATTTAGTATCGCCAGCATTGGTAATTTCAACTCTACGCAACATCTGACGAACAATGACCTCGATGTGCTTATCATTGATTTTCACCCCCTGCAAACGGTAAACATCCTGAACCTCATTCACAATGTAATTTGCCAGCGCCGCAATGCCTCGCAGACGAAGAATATCATGTGGAGCGGGAGGCCCTTCTGAAATAACCTCGCCCTTCTCAACGTGCTCACCCTCAAATACTGTAACATGGCGCCACTTTGGAATAAGCTCTTCGTAAACATCCCCCTCATTCGGGGTAATCACTAAGCGCTGCTTACCTTTTGTCTCTTTACCAAACGAAACAGTACCACTCACCTCGGCAAGTATTGCAGGCTCTTTTGGCTTGCGCGCCTCAAACAGATCAGCAACACGCGGCAAACCACCGGTAATGTCCCGCGTCTTAGATGACTCTTGTGGAATACGAGCGACAACGTCACCCACACCCACCTCTGAACCATCCTCTAGGCCTATGATGGCACCAGCGGGTAGGAAATAGTGTGCGGGGATATTTGTTCCTGCAATACAGAGGTCATCGCCATTTTCATCCAGCAGTTTAACCATTGGACGCAGGTCTTTAGCCGTGCCACTGCGTTGCTTAGGATCGATAATCACCAAACTACTCAGCCCAGTCACCTCATCAACCTCACGAGACACCGTGACTGACTCTAGAAAGTCACTAAATCGGACGATACCAGCAACCTCAGTTACGATCGGGTGAGTGTGCGGATCCCAGTCTGCAATGATCTGGCCTGCAGTAACTTTAGCACCATTTTCAACATTAAAAACAGCACCGTAAGGGACTTTGTAGCGCTCGCGCTCGCGGCCATTGGCATCAAGAACAGCCACTTCGCCTGAGCGGGATACTGCCACCATATGGCCCTTGATATGTTTAACCGTCTTGATGTTGTGCAACCGAACGGTGCCGGCAGACTTAATTTCGACACTACTAATTGCAGCTGATCGTGAGGCGGCACCACCAATATGGAATGTACGCATTGTAAGCTGAGTCCCTGGCTCACCGATGGATTGCGCGGCGATGACACCGACAGCCTCACCACCGTTAACCTTATGACCGCGTGCGAGATCGCGTCCATAGCACGAGGCGCAGATACCGAAGCGCGCTTCACAGGTAATCGCAGAGCGCGCTTTAACCTGATCAATTGAGTTCTCTTCAAGCACTGCAACCCATGCTTCATCCAGCAGGGTGCCCGCGGGTGCAATCAGCTTTTTACCACTATTATTCATAACATCTTCAGCAAGAACACGCCCTAAAACACGCTCATGTAAAGGCTCAACAACGTCACCACCTTCAATCAACGGCGTCATTATCAGGCCTCGGATGGTGCCACAATCGTCCTCATTGACAACCATGTCTTGGGCAATATCAACCAAACGGCGAGTCAAGTAACCCGAGTTGGCCGTCTTGAGAGCGGTATCGGCCAACCCTTTCCGAGCACCGTGGGTAGAGATAAAGTACTGTAGAACATCAAGCCCTTCGCGGAAGTTTGCTGTGATAGGTGTTTCAATGATCGAGCCGTCAGGCTTTGCCATCAGTCCACGCATGCCTGCCAGCTGTCGCAATTGAGCCGCGCTACCACGAGCACCAGAATCCGCCATCATAAAGATAGGATTAAATGAATCCTGACGAACCGTATTACCTTCTCGGTCAACCACCTCTTCACTAGAGAGCTTGTCCATCATGGCGCGTGAAACCTGATCATTGGCATGAGACCAAATATCGATTACTTTATTATAACGCTCACCATTGGTGACCAAACCAGATGTGTACTGTGATTGAATCTCCTTAACCTGCGCCTCAGCAGCGGCAAGGATAGTCACCTTTTCATCCGGAATAATCATATCATCCGCACCAAATGAAGCACCAGAGCGTGTCGCATAGGTGAAGCCCGTTGACATCAGCTTATCCGCAAAAATAACCGTATCCTTCAGGCCTACATTTCGATAGCACTCATTAATCAGGTGTGATATCGCCTTCTTAACCAACACCAGGTTGACTAATTCAAACGGAAGACCCTCTGGGAGTATGCCGGAAAGCAGCGCACGACCAACTGTCGTATCGTAGAGTTTGAACGTACTGCTGCGGTTACCTTCCTCATCAATGTCAACCTCTTGAATACGTGCCTTTACCCGCGCATGTATGTCGACGACTTTAGATTCATAGGCACGGTGAACTTCATTAATATCGGCAAACACCATGCCTTCGCCCTTGGCATTAATGCGGTCGCGTGACATGTAGTAGAGACCCAGTACAATGTCCTGTGATGGCACAATAATCGGCTCACCGTTAGCAGGCGACAATATGTTGTTTGTCGACATCATCAGGGTGCGGGCCTCGAGCTGAGCCTCCAGTGAAAGTGGCACATGAACAGCCATCTGGTCACCATCAAAATCAGCGTTATACGCCGCACAAACCAATGGATGCAAGTTGATAGCCTTCCCTTCCACCAACACAGGCTCGAATGCCTGGATACCAAGGCGGTGAAGAGTCGGCGCTCGATTGAGCATGACCGGATGTTCGCGAATCACCTCCTCGAGAATATCCCAAACTTCTGGGCCTTCCCGCTCAACCATCTTTTTAGCCGCTTTTATTGTAGTCGCAAGACCACGACGCTCTAGCTTGCTGAAGATAAAAGGCTTGAAGAGTTCAAGTGCCATTTTCTTCGGCAACCCACACTGGTGAAGCTTAAGAAATGGCCCCACCACAATGACAGAGCGGCCAGAGTAATCCACACGCTTTCCAAGTAGATTTTGACGGAAACGTCCTTGCTTCCCTTTTATCATATCTGCAAGCGACTTGAGTGGGCGACGATTGGTACCGGTGATGGCGCGACCGCGGCGGCCATTATCCATCAAAGCATCAACTGATTCCTGAAGCATGCGTTTTTCATTGCGCACAATGATATCCGGCGCATTGAGATCAAGAAGGCGCTTCAAACGATTGTTACGATTGATAACACGCCGATAGAGATCATTAAGATCAGACGTAGCAAAGCGCCCACCATCAAGAGGTACCAAGGGGCGCAACTCGGGAGGCAGCACAGGTAACACCGTCATCACCATCCATTCTGGACGGTTGCCGGACTCAAGAAATGCCTCGATAAGCTTTAGGCGCTTGCCCAATTTTTTCAGCTTGGTTTCTGACGCAGTCGCTTCCATATCCTCACGCAGCTTTGCTGACTCGGGCTTGAGGTCAATCGCCTTCAAAAGCTCAAGAACAGCCTCAGCACCCATACGAGCATCAAACTCATCGCCAAACTCTTCTATTGCATCGAGGAACCCCTCATCAGAAAGAAGCTGCCCGCGCTCGAGGGTCGTCATTCCGGGTTCTACGACAACAAAAGCCTCAAAGTAGAGCACACGCTCTATATCACGAAGTGTCATATCCAGGAGGAGTCCCATTCGTGAAGGGAGTGATTTCAAAAACCAGATATGTGCAACAGGGCTCGCCAGCTGGATATGGCCCATACGGTCACGACGCACCTTGGAGATTGTCACCTCCACACCACATTTTTCACAAATAACACCACGGTGCTTCAGGCGCTTATATTTCCCACATAGGCACTCAAAATCTTTTACTGGGCCAAAAATTTTGGCGCAAAATAAGCCATCGCGTTCAGGCTTAAATGTACGGTAATTAATCGTTTCAGGCTTTTTTACTTCACCATAAGACCACGAGCGAATCTTTTCAGGTGATGCCAAACCAATACGAATTGCATCAAAGTCTTCCGACTGGTTCTGTTGTTTCAGAATTCTTAATAGATCTTTCAAGGATGTATCTCCTGCAGAACAGCACTTAAATTCTTTAATTCAGTCGGCGAAGCATCTTCACCGACTGGCGGGCAAAGGAGAGTTACTCCTGCTCTAGCTCAATATCAATGCCCAAGGCTCGAATCTCTTTGAGCAAGACATTAAACGACTCTGGCATGCCTGGCTCCATACGATGATCACCATCTACAATGTTTTTATACATCTTGGTTCGACCGTTAACATCATCTGATTTAACGGTGAGCATCTCTTGCAGAGTATAAGCTGCACCATATGCTTGCAGTGCCCATACCTCCATCTCACCAAATCTTTGACCACCAAACTGCGCCTTACCACCCAATGGCTGCTGCGTCACGAGACTATATGGCCCCGTTGAGCGGGCATGCATTTTGTCATCAACCAAATGGTTAAGTTTTAGCATATACATATAGCCAACGGTAACAGGACGGTCAAAGGCATCACCAGTACACCCATCGATCAGCATCGTTTGACCATCTTCTGGCAAACCCGCGAGGGACAGCATCTCCTTTATCTCAGTCTCGGTAGCCCCCTCAAAAACAGGCGTTGCCATCGGCACGCCGCCTTTTAGATTCTTAGCAAGCTCGATAACCTCATCATCAGACATGGCTGCAAATTCGCGTGACTGCTCCTCATTGGTGTAAACCTTAGAGAGGAACTCTCGAATCTCCTTGAGCATCGTCTCACGCTGCGCCTGAAGCATTTCAGTCAGCTTCTTGCCTAAACCGCGTGCCGCCCAGCCGAGGTGAGTTTCAAGAACCTGCCCCACATTCATACGTGACGGCACACCCAGTGGATTGAGGACAATATCAACTGTTTCACCTTCAGCGGTATGCGGCATATCTTCAACTGGAATAATATTTGAAATAACACCCTTGTTACCATGGCGACCTGCCATCTTATCGCCAGGCTGGATGCGACGCTTAACCGCCATGTAGACCTTGACCATTTTAAGCACGCCCGGCGCCAGGTCATCACCTGTCATGATTTTGCCGCGCTTCTCTTCATAGGCGGCGTCCAACTCTAAGCGAAGATCTTTTAGTTGAGCCGATACTTTTTCGAGCTGTTCAGTCGCCGCATCGTCTGAAAGACGGATTTCAAACCATTTTTCACGGGGTATTTCAGCTAAATTATCGGCGCTTATAATACCGCCAGACCTCAGCCCCAGTAGACCACCTTTTACTTTCTGGCCTATTAGCATTTT
This sequence comes from Gammaproteobacteria bacterium, assembly GCA_021647245.1. NCBI lineage: Bacteria > Pseudomonadati > Pseudomonadota > Gammaproteobacteria > Gammaproteobacteria bacterium. The sequence goes on along the minus strand of JAKIVC010000018.1, from coordinate 29,490 downwards.
TTCAACACGAGAGTAGGCATCTCCCTCAACAATTCGGTACTTATCGTTCAAATCTTTTTTCACAGAGGCGAGTTGCGTCTCTTGAATTTGAACCGCTCGACTATCAAGCTCCACACCATCGCGAGTGAAAACTTGAACATCAATAACCGTACCAATTGTACCTGATGAAACGCGCAGCGAAGTATCCTTAACATCGGATGCTTTTTCACCGAAGATGGCACGCAACAGCTTCTCTTCCGGTGTCAGCTGGGTTTCTCCTTTTGGCGTCACCTTGCCAACCAGAATATCGCCCGGTTTAACTTCAGCACCGATATACACAATACCTGACTCATCAAGCTTAGAGAGTGCGCCTTCACCAACATTTGGAATATCCGCTGAGATCTCTTCTGGCCCCAGCTTTGTGTCACGTGCGACACAGGTCAGCTCTTCTATATGAATTGTGGTGTAGCGATCTTCTTCAACTACGCGCTCTGAAATAAGGATCGAATCCTCAAAGTTATAACCATTCCACGGCATGAACGCCACTAGCATATTTTGGCCGAGCGCTAACTCACCCAAGTCAGTAGAGGGGCCGTCAGCCAGCACGTCACCAACCGCAATCACATCACCCGACTTAACGAGTGGCCGCTGATTAACACAGGTATTTTGATTGGAACGCACGTATTTAGTCAGGTTGTAGATATCAACCCCTGACTCACCTGCAATCGTCTCATCATCATTTACTCGCACCACAATACGCGCGGCATCCACGGAGTCGACAGTGCCGCCACGTTTGGCAACCGCAGTAACGCCCGAGTCGGTGGCTACAACGCGCTCCATACCGGTACCTACCAGCGGCTTGTCAGCCCGAAGTGTAGGCACTGCCTGGCGCTGCATGTTAGACCCCATCAGCGCACGATTTGCGTCATCGTGCTCCAGGAAGGGGATAATTGATGCGGCAACCGACACAATTTGCTTCGGTGAGACATCCATGTACTGAACCCGATCAGGGGTCAGCAGTGCAAATTCATTCTCATGACGCGCTGAAACCAGCTCATCAATCAACATATTGTTATCATCAACCTCTGCACTTGCCTGGGCAATTACAAAGTTAGACTCTTCAATGGCAGAGAGGTAATCAATATCATCCGTCACCTTGCCGTCAATAACTTTGCGGTAGGGCGTTTCAAGGAAACCGTAATTATTGGTACGTGCGTAGACCGCAAGGGAGTTAATCAAACCGATATTTGGGCCTTCCGGCGTTTCGATAGGACAGACTCGACCATAATGCGTTGGATGAACATCACGCACTTCAAAGCCAGCACGCTCTCGGGTCAGACCACCCGGGCCGAGTGCCGATACGCGACGTTTGTGGGTCACCTCAGAGAGGGGGTTATTCTGATCCATAAACTGCGAGAGCTGGCTCGAACCAAAGAACTCCTTAACGGCTGCGGAGACTGGCTTAGCATTGATCAGCTCCTGAGGCATCATGCTCTCAGTCTCTGAAAGACTCAGGCGCTCTTTAACCGCACGCTCAACACGAACCAGACCGGCGCGAAATTGATTTTCAATCATCTCACCAACGCTACGAATACGGCGATTACCCAGGTGGTCGATATCATCGACTACACCACGACCATCACGAATGCTGATCAAGGTCTTTAGAACATGGACAATGTCATCTTTCGAAAGCGTACCCGGCCCAACAATCTCTTCGTAACCGACCCGGCGGTTGAACTTCATACGACCTACAACAGAGAGGTCATAGCGCTCCTCATTGAAGAAAAGATTTGCAAACAGGTTCTCAGCGGCGTCTTTGGTCGGTGGCTCACCTGGACGCATCATTCGATAAATCTCAACCAACGCCTCTAGCGGCGTTGTTGTGGCATCAAGGCGCATAGTCTCTGAAATATATGGGCCGTGATCCAGATCATTGATGTAAAGCGAGTTGATCTCAGCAACACCGGCATCCACTAATTTGGCGAGCAGCTCTTCTGTGATTTCATCATTAGCATTCGCCAGTACTTCGCCTGTCGACTCATCAATAATATTATTAGCAATCACTTTCCCGATCAGATACTCACGGGGAACATCTAACGCGGTCACTTTATCATCAGCAAGCTGCTTGATAACACGGCTCGTAATTCGGCGGCCTTTTTCAACATATACCTCATCGCCCGCCTTTATATCAAACATTGCCGTCTCGCCACGAAGACGCTCTGGCACTAAATCAAGCGTGAAGGTGCCGTCTTTAACTACTCGAAAGTAGTTATTATCGAAGAACATATCCAGAATTTGCTCATTATCAAATCCCAACGCCCGCAACATGATGGTCGCGGGTAATTTACGTCGGCGATCTATACGAACAAAAACATTATCTTTTGGATCAAATTCAAACTCGAGCCATGAACCACGATAAGGGATCACCACCGTGTTATACAACAGCTTGCCTGATGAGTGAGTCTTCCCTTTGTCATGGTCAAAGAACACCCCAGGGGAGCGATGCAACTGAGAAACAATCACTCGTTCAGTTCCATTTATCACAAACGTACCGGTATCTGTCATGAGTGGAATTTCACCCATGTAGATCTCCTGTTCTTTCACATCCTTGATAACAACTGAGCCAGCAGGAGCATCTCTGTCATTGATAACCAAGCGAACTTTTACTCGCAAGGGCGCTGAGTAGGTCGTACCTCGCAGCCGACACTCTTTCACATCGAAGGAGGGCTTCCCCAAACGATAATCAGCATACTCAAGAGCTGCGTTACCCGAGTAGCTCTTGATTGGAAAAATAGATTTAAATGCAGCATGCAAACCACGCTCATGTCGATCCGCCGCAGATATCCCAGCCTGCAAGAAATCACGATAAGAGTTCTTCTGGATTGCCAACAGATATGGCACACCTAGAATACTAGGGCGCTTACCAAAGTCCTTACGTATACGTTTCTTCTCAGTAAATGAGTAAGCCATCAATGATCCTCAGCTAGTCACCTGGCCTGCATTAAGTGCAGTCAGGCCGTAAACCCACTCCAGCCCGGTAAGACTGGAAAAACGGAAAGCACAAAAGGCCGGCAAGCCAATATCACTAGCCAACCAGCACATTCCATTCATTAAATATGTCCCATTTACAAAAACGAAAATCGCTTCAAAGGGAAAGTTGCGCACATAGTAACGCACCCTGCCTCAAATGGATATAGCCCACCGAAACAGAGTGCGAAAAAAGCTAAGTTACTTCAGCTCTACAGAAGCACCGGCCTCTTCCAGAACCTTCTTAACTTCTTCAGCTTCATCCTTAGAAACCGCTTCTTTCACTGCTTTAGGTGCACTTTCTGCAAGTGCTTTCGCTTCCTTCAGACCAAGACCTGTAAGAGCACGAACTGCCTTAATAACGGCAACCTTGTTAGCGCCAAAGCTTGTCATAACAACATCAAACTCAGTCTGCTCAGCAACAGCGCCAGCAGCATCAGCAGGCGCAGCGATTGCTACGGCAGCAGCTGCAGCTGAAACGCCAAATTTCTCTTCCATTGCCTCAACCAGCTCAACAACTTCCATTACTGACATGCTAGCAATAGTTTCTAGGATATCGTCTTTAGATACGGCCATAATGTTAACTCCAAAAAAATTCAAATCTGTTTATGCAATTAAAGACAAGGTGGTCTTTAAGCTGACTGCTTCTGGTCACGAACAGCGGCAACACAACGAGTAACCTTGGTAGGAATTTCGTTTAGTGTACGCGCCAATTTCTCGACTGGCTGCAGCATGCATGACATCAGCATACTGATAGCCTGATCCTTGGTTGGCATCTTCGCGAGGCGATCAATGTCACCTGCATCCAGCATTTTACCACCAACGGAAACTAGGCGAACCACCAGCTTTTTGTTTTCTTTGGTAAAATCCGAGATGACTCGCGCCGCTGCGCCTGGATCCTCTTGCGAGAACGCCAGAACCAATGGACCCGTTAGACCTTCCTGCATGCACTCAAAATCAGTACCCTCTACGGCGCGACGCGCTAGAGAATTTTTGATCACACGAAGGTAAACGCCTGCTTCACGCGATTTAACACGCAATTCAGTCATTTGGCCTACAGTCAGCCCTCGATACTCTGCTGCAACGGCAGAAAGCGCCGTTGCAGCAACCTCGCTTACTTCAGCTACAATAGCTTTTTTAGCTTCGATATTGAGAGCCATTAATTTACTCCTAGCAAGATTAGCCAACTCATCCTACGTAACTAACCATTTGCCCTAATAGGCATCAAAATGATACCCAACCTGTACGGCGAGCAGACAGATATTCTGACTGGGCACACCATCTACGCACGCTGGCTTTCGCCAATTAAACCCGAAGGTACCTACGGTCTTTGACGATCGTTATTCCATTAACGACCCAAAGTATTTTCAAAAATCGGAACAGCAGGCTAACTCAAAGATCGAGTGATGATTTCTCAACCAATACACCAGCTCCCATCGTGGTAGAGAGCGTGATCTTTTTAAGATAAATTCCCTTGGCACTACTCGGCTTCATTTTCTGAAGATCTGACAGCAATGCCACCAGATTTTCACGCAGAGCCGCGCCTTCAAATGAGATCTTACCAATCGTGCAATGGATAATGCCATTTTTATCTGTGCGATATCGAACCTGACCTGCTTTTGCATTTTTAACTGCACCAGCAACATCCGGCGTCACCGTGCCGACTTTTGGGTTCGGCATTAATCCACGCGGGCCTAGTATTTGCCCCAACTGACCAACGACACGCATTGCGTCTGGACTTGCGATGACAACATCAAAATCCATATTACCCTTCTTGATCTCATCTGCCAGATCGTCAAAGCCAACAATATCAGCACCCGCCTCTTTTGCAGCGTCAGCATTTGCGCCTTGGGCAAATACCGCAACACGCACTACTTTGCCCGTACCATTCGGCAGAACGGTTGAGCTACGAACTGTTTGGTCAGACTTACGAGAGTCCACACCAAGATTAACAGCAACATCAACGGACTCTACAAACTTCGCCGCAGGAGTACTCTTAAGCAACTCAATCGCCTCATCGATGCCGTAGAATGAGCCCGCCTTGATTTTTTCATTAATCGCTTGCTTGCGCTTAGAAAGCTTGGCCATAACTTAAACTCCTTCCACTTCAATACCCATGGAGCGGGCAGTACCTGCAATTGTACGGACAGCCGCATCCATGTCAGCCGCCGTCAAGTCAGGCTCTTTTGCTTTTGCGATCTCTTCTAGCTGATCGCGCGTCACCGTACCAATCTTATCGCGATTAGGCACGCCTGAACCGCTCTTAACACCGAGCGCTTTTTTCAACAAAAACGATGCTGGCGGTGTTTTGGTTTCAAAAGTAAAGCTGCGATCATTGTATACCGTGATCACAACGGGAATCGGCATGCCTGCTTCAAAGCCCTGAGTTTTTGCGTTGAACGCCTTACAAAACTCCATGATGTTAACACCATGCTGACCTAACGCCGGGCCGACAGGCGGACTGGGGTTTGCTTTTCCTGCAGCGACCTGCAGTTTGATATAACCGGTGACTTTCTTAGCCATGGATAACTCCTAAACAGTGGGTTCAAACGCTTCTCAGCTCCCCGTAACAAAACGCTTTATCAGGCTTTTTCAACCTGACCAAAACCAAGTTCAACAGGTGTCGAGCGGCCAAAAATTGTCACTTCAACACGCATGCGAGACTTGTCGTAATCGATCTCTTCAACAACACCGTTAAAGTCATTGAATGGGCCATCAGTGATGCGCACAAGCTCACCCACCTCAAACAATACTTTGGGCCGTGGCTTCTCTGCACCCTCTTCCACCCGGTGAAGAATCATCTGAGCCTCTTTTTCAGATATCGGTGTTGGGCGATCGCCCGTACCACCAATAAAGCCCAAAACGCGAGGCACCTCTTTCACCAGGTGCCAGCTGGCATCGTCCATATCCATCTGAATAAGCACATAACCTGGGAAAAATTTTCGGTCACTTTTGCGCTTCTGCCCGTCACGCATTTCAACAACTTCTTCAGTTGGAACAAGAACCTGGCCAAACTGATCTTCCAAACCTTTACGTGCAATGCGCTCCTCTATGGAGCGCTTAACCTGATTTTCGAAACCAGAAAAGGCATGCACAACATACCAACGCATAGCCATATTACTAGCCCCCTTGACCTGTTAGCAACTGAACCGCCCACAACAGGAGCATATCCAAAAGCCACAACATAATGCCAACAATAATAACCATCACCAGCACAATACCGGTGGTTTGCAGAGTCTCTTTCCGAGTAGGCCAAACGACCTTGCGTACTTCAATACGCGCCTCTTTCGCAAACATCAACGCAGCGCGCCCCTGAACAGATTGCGAAGCAACACCCAATGAGGCCGCTGCAAACCCAACCATTCCAAGCACACGCATCCACTGTGCGGAGTCTTCAAACATATAAAAAACCGCAACCCCAGCAACAAATATCATTACTGCGAGCGCTAGCTTTAGCTTCTCTGCCATGATTTATAACCCAGTGTTATAAAAAGAAAATGGCAGGCCAGGAGGGAATCGAACCCCCAACCTGCGGTTTTGGAGACCGCTGCTCTGCCAATTGAGCTACTGGCCTAAAATTTTAGAAGCCAAGCAATACTTGGCTTCCGGTCGTGAATGGCTGCTATTCAATAATCTTAGCAACAACGCCCGCACCAACGGTACGACCACCTTCACGGATTGCAAAACGCAGGCCGTCTTCCATTGCGATGGGAGCGATCAGCGATACCGTCATCTGCACGTTATCACCTGGCATCACCATCTCCACACCCTCTGGCAGATCACACGCACCGGTTACATCAGTGGTACGAAAATAGAACTGCGGACGATAGCCGTTAAAAAACGGGGTATGTCGACCACCTTCATCTTTGCTTAGCACATAGACTTCGGCTTCAAACTTAGTGTGGGGGTTAATTGAACCGGGCTGACACAGCACCTGACCGCGCTCAACATCTTCGCGCTTGGTACCCCGTAGCAATAGGCCAACATTATCGCCCGCACGCCCCTCATCAAGCAGTTTGCGGAACATTTCAACACCGGTACAGATCGTTTTAACGGTCTCTTTGATGCCAACAATTTCAACTTCCTCACCTACCTTGACGATACCCCGCTCAATACGACCCGTGACAACAGTGCCACGACCAGAGATTGAGAAAACATCTTCAACCGGCATCAGGAATGCGCCATCAATCGCCCGCTCAGGCTCTGGAATATAGCTATCCATCGCGTCAACCAGTTTAATAATCGCCGGCACACCAATATCGGACTGGTCACCTTCCAATGCTTTCAATGCTGAACCGATGATTACCGGTGTATCATCACCCGGGAATTCATACTTATCCAAAAGCTCACGCACTTCCATCTCAACCAGCTCAAGCAGCTCGTCATCATCAACCATGTCCGCTTTGTTCAGAAACACGACAATATAAGGAACACCTACCTGGCGCGAGAGCAGTATGTGCTCACGGGTTTGTGGCATTGGGCCGTCTGCCGCCGAACAAACCAGAATCGCACCATCCATCTGCGCGGCACCGGTGATCATGTTTTTCACATAATCAGCATGGCCCGGGCAATCAACGTGTGCGTAGTGACGTACATCTGATTCATATTCAACATGTGCCGTAGCAATAGTGATACCACGGGCACGCTCTTCAGGTGCACCATCTATCTGGTCGTAAGCTTTAAACTCACCACCATGCTTTTCAGCCATACATTTGGTGATTGCCGCAGTCAGCGTGGTTTTACCGTGGTCAACATGACCGATGGTACCAACATTAACATGTGGCTTGGTGCGTTCAAATTTTTCCTTGGACATCTGCGGATCCCCTAAGCTGATTAGTGAATGATAAATATTAAAAACAAAAAACGTGGAGCCCATAACCGGAATTGAACCGGTGACCTCATCCTTACCAAGGATGTGCTCTACCGACTGAGCTATATGGGCCTAAATCTTTTTGAGCACAATCAAAAATGGAGCGGATGGTGGGAATCGAACCCACGCCATCAGCTTGGAAGGCTGAGGTTCTACCATTGAACTACACCCGCAATTACCTTTACGCCCACCTAAAATATGGTGGAGGGGGAAGGATTCGAACCTTCGAAGGCTGAGCCAGCAGATTTACAGTCTGCCCCCTTTGGCCACTCGGGAACCCCTCCAAGTGCTGCGCATTCTGATCGAGATGATTCCACATGTCAACACCCAATATGTTAATTTGACCTACACCCCTGTGCACTGCCCTCTAGCATGCTATAAAGTAACCACTTATCAACGCCCAAAACAACAGAACCGAACGCCGCTTTTCCATATAATAACAGGGGAGACTTTATCTGTGGCACACATCAAAAACCACGACCTAATCCAGAGCATTGCCGATGCCTTTCAGTATATCTCATACTATCATCCCCAGGATTTTATCGATGCAATGCACAACGCCTACATCAGCGAAAAATCACCCGCAGCGAAAGAGGCTATTGCTCAAATCCTCATCAATTCAAAGATGTGTGCCGAGGGTAAGCGGCCCATCTGTCAGGACACAGGGACAGCGGTTGTCTTTATAAAGGTCGGCATGAATGTCTCGTGGGATGGCGACCGATCGATTGCTGATTTAGTCAATGAAGGGGTTCGCCGTGCATATACTAACGCCAACAACCCACTACGCGCCTCGATTGTCTCGCCACCCTCAGGCTCGCGCATCAACACCCATGACAACACGCCCGCCATCATTCACTACGAAGTTGTTACTGGCGACACCGTTGAGATTATCTGCGCTGCCAAGGGAGGCGGGTCCGAAAACAAGGCACGCTTCACTATATTGAACCCAACTGACAACCTAACCGATTGGATTTTAGAGACCCTGCCCACACTTGGCGCCGGCTGGTGCCCCCCGGGAATTCTTGGTGTTGGCATTGGCGGCACACCCGAAAAGGCGATGCTAATGGCAAAGGAGTCGCTGATGGCCCCGATTGACATCCATGAACTACAAAGCAGGGGAGCGCAAAATCAAACTGAGGCGCTCCGGCTCGCTTTGCACGAAAAGATCAATAACCTCGGAATTGGCGCGCAGGGGCTAGGCGGCATAACCACGGTGCTTGATGTCAAAATCATGGAGTTTCCCTGCCATGCGGCATCACTCCCTGTCGCCATCATTCCAAACTGCGCTGCCACTCGCCACATTCACTTCACACTTGATGGACGCGGCCCCGCAAAGCTAATACCACCCCGCTTGAGTGACTGGCCCACCATTAGCCACTCCAATGAGATGCATTCGCAGCACATCGACCTCAACACCCTCACCCATGAGCAGACAAAAAGCTGGCGTCCCGGCGATACATTGCTGCTTTCAGGGACAATTTTAACCGCTCGTGATGCCGCCCATAAAAGACTGGTAGAGCTCATAGCCGATGGGTCTGGCATACCGGAAAGTGTCGAGCTGGCCAATCGCTTTATCTATTACGTTGGCCCTGTTGACCCCGTCAAAGGTGAAGCCGTCGGCCCGGCTGGGCCGACCACATCAACACGCATGGACAAATTTACCGATGTCATGCTCGATAGCACCGGGATTCTTGGCATGATAGGGAAGGCAGAGCGCGGCCCCAATACAATCGCCTCAATCAAACAGCACCAGTCGGTCTATTTAATTGCAACAGGAGGAGCCGCCTACTTGATATCGAAGTCCATTCGTTCAGCCAAAGTTGTCGCCTTTGCTGAGCTGGGTATGGAGGCAATTTATGAGTTTGAGGTAGTCGATATGCCAGTGACCGTGGCGGTTGATTCAAGCGGTGCGTCGATACACCAAAGTGGCCCAAAAGAGTGGAAGGTTAAGATAGAAGCCATGAAGAAACACTAAGTGACTCAACGCACATCGACTATCTCCTGCTGAGATTTAAGCGCGGCATCACGCGCCAAAATAGCATCTTCCCTGGCCGAGTTGTACCAGCGACGCTGCAACTTCAGCTCGGCTGATTTTAGGTGATCTTCCGCCAGCTCCAGCAGCTTACTTTGCTGGACATCAACACCCGATGTTTTTGCTGCTTGCACGGCCTGCCGGGCATCACTCATCTCTTGAATGGGTGCCGCCGCACACGCAAATAGAGCAAAAAAACAGCAGAAAACCAACCCGTAAGTTGCGATATTTTTAGCTAAAAAAAGGCTTTTTCGCTTAAATATCACCACCACCACTCCCTTTACCCATAACAGTGTGTGGAAACTAGCACTCCACCTATAAGGCTGTCAAGAGAGCATCCGTCAGCCTATCACTTGTGAGAGAAAATTTTGCGCAAACCCAGCCAAGGTCGGCCTAACCCGAATTGTTAACTAACCGGTGCAAAATCACGTAGCATGTTGCCTTTACAGAGAGACTCATGAAAAACCGCCATACCAGTAGTTGGCAATACTCGCTGTGGAGTCAATAAACAAGTGAGCTTGTGTATTTAGAGGAGACATCAATGGCTGATATTTTAGTTCTATATTATAGTCGTCACGGCGCTACCGCAGAGTTAGCTCAACATATTGCACGGGGTGTTGACGATGTATCGGAGATGAACGCACGAGTACGCACCGTTCCAGCGGTGAGTACTGTTTGCGAAAAGAGCCAGGATGATATTCCGGACTCAGGCCCTCTTTATGTTGAAAAACAAGATTTAATTGAGTGCCAAGGATTGATTCTCGGCGGCCCTACCCGCTTTGGAAATATGCCCGCCGCCATGAAATATTTTCTGGATGGAACCAGCGATCTATGGCTAAACGGAACACTTGCGGGCAAGCCTGCCGCACTCTTCACATCCAGCTCAACCCTACACGGTGGGCAAGAGAGCACACTATTATCAATGATGCTGCCACTCATGCATCACGGCATGATCGTTGTCGGGCTGCCGTTCAGTGAGGCGGACCTCAGAAACACCCGCAGCGGTGGAACCCCCTATGGCGCAAGCCGGGTAACGGGTGCCGATGGAGGACAGCCGCTCAGTGATGAAGAGCGCCGCCTTGCGGCAGCACTTGGTAAACGAGTGGCGGCTATTGCCAAGCAGCTTGCGCTGTAATTTTATGCTTTACGCTCTTTTTCTAAAAATGACCGAACGAAAGGAATAGTCAACTTACGCTTTGCAGCCAGTGAGGCTTGATCGAGGCGATCAAAGAGCTCAAACAGCATGTCTACGCTACGCGGGGCACGCTTAAGCAGGTAGTTTAATACCTCTTCTGGCAGTGCAAAACCCCGAAAAGTTGCCCGCTGCTGCAACGCATACCCTTTCTGCTCATCGTCCAGACATTGCAGGCGGTATATAAGCCCATGGGTCAACCGTGACACTAGGTCTGGTAAATGGAAGTTCAATGATGAAGGTGTGCCGCTGGCGGTAATAACCAGGCGCCCTCCCTGCATCTGGATTCGATTGTATAGGTGAAAAATCGCCTCTTCCCACTCGGCACTACCCACAATCGATTCCACATCATCAAGACAAACCAGGCTTATCGATTCCAGCCCCGAGAGGATATCGCAAGAGAGGCCAGGCGCATCCCTTAGCGGAAGGTAAACTGTTGCACCGCCTGCAGAGCCTGCCTCATGACACAGCGCTTGCAACAGGTGACTCTTACCTGAGCCCACCCCTCCCCACAGAAACACAAAACCCGGCTCCGCTTGCCGCGCCAGCAGCATCAACGCCTGTAGTGCTTCTTGATTATCACCCGGGTAAAAATTGGCAAAACTTGCATTATCTTTTAATTGAACACCCAGGGTGAGTTGGTCAGCCATTGAGTTCATCAGCATCTACTGCCCATAAATTCGGCTACGCAGATAGCGCTCGTGCATATGCCGCAACACAACCATCAGCACCGCAGCTACGGGAAGTGCGAGTAAAATACCAAAAAAACCAAATAGCTGCCCGCCCGCCATCACTGCAAAAATAACGGCCACCGGATGCAAGCCAATTCGGTCACCTACCAGCTTCGGTGTTAAAACAAAGCTTTCCAGCAACTGCCCAACACCAAAAACAGCCACCACCGCCAACAACACACCAAACTCCTGGAACTGGAGATAAGCGGCCACCGTCGCTAAGCCTGCGCCAACAATAAAACCAAGGTAGGGCACAAAGCTAACCAGCCCGGCGATCACGCCAATCAACAGTGAAAACTCCAGCCCCACCAACCACAAGCCCGCTGAGTAGACCGTCGCCAACGCCAGCATAACCAATAGCTGGCCTCGCAGGAAAGCGCTCAACACGACATCTGACTCAACGATCAGCTTTACCGCATCACCCTCCCACGAGCGGGGAATCAGCTCGCGCAAACGGCCAATAAAAAAATCCCAGTCACGCAGCAGGTAAAACGTCACCACCGGGATCAAAATAAGGTTTGCCAGCCACGCCAGCATCATCAAGCCAGAGCTAAAAACAGAACCCACGAAAGCCTTTGCAAAGCCACCTGCCTGTTGCCAGCGTTCAACTATTAAGGTTTTAACGGTGGCCAAATTAAAAAGATCAGGGTCAAGACCCAGCTTTGCAACTACCGCAGGCATCCAGTGCTGCTGAAGATATTCCAGATAGTGAGGCAGCTTAGCAAGCAAGGTCACGAGCTGCTGCTGCAATAAGGGTAAAAATACCAGTAAAACCAGAAGGCAGGCCGACAGTATGCCCATAAAAACAGCTGAAACGCCTGCCGCCCGTGGTACCCCCCGTGCCTCCAAGCGGTCCACCAATGGATCACCCATATAGGCGAAAAATGCCGAAACAACAAATGGTGTCAATATGGGAGAGAACAGGTAGAGCAATCCACCCGCTGCCAGCAACGCCAAAAGTAATACCACCCGGTCAATACTGCTCAAGGGTGGGTGTTTATCTGCGGATGACATAATATGTAATACCTGATGTTAGCCCGGATATTTTATGAGTTATCCGGGTGTGTATCACCTCAGCCGCGCCCGACTATGGGCTCAACTGATAGTGCCGTTCAATTTCACTTTCAAATGGATCGCTGCCACTCACTAGGGGGTGTAACTGCCGCCCCAAGGCCAGCAGCCGCTCAACTACCCCGCGATCACCCAGCGCCTCCAGTTCAACCAGCAGTGTTCCTTCTGAGGCCTCTTTGACAAAGACACTCTTCACAACATCGAGACTGGAGAGATATTCAGTCACCCGCGCATAGGCTGCCAAATCAGTCACGCCATGAACTCGCAGCACAATTTTGTTTTTTTGATTAACATCCAAGTACTGGGCAAAACGCTCCCCCAACTGATCCAGCAGTAGATTAAGGCCCTCCTCAAGGCCTGCTTCTAGTCCGGCTGACTCTTGGTAAATCACAGAAGATTGATCATCACCTAGCAACCGCCACTGAGTCCGCCAGACCGTCTCATTCAATTGGTGTAAACGGCCAACCGCTATCTTGTCCGGTTGGTAGCGCTTAGAGGCTTCAAGAACAGGCTCCTCAAATCCACCCATAAGATCACCCACTGCAATGCTCTGTTGATCCTGAAAATCGAGTAACGGCAGCCACAATGGAACCCCCCGCTGCTGAGATATTTTCACTACTTGGGACTGAAGCTCAGGCAGCAACTCCCCCCCCAGCAGAATACGCTCACCCGACTGTTCTATAACTAACCACAACAGCAGTGCGGGGCGCTCCTTGCCCCAAATGGGCAGTGCGGCATCCATTAGCGCCTGATTCACTGTCGACTCACCAAAGCGGACCCATAACAAATAGGGTTCAGGTGGTACGGCGACGGCGTCTGCTTCACCAGCTAACTGATCATCATCTGAACGGTTGGATGATGTCCAGCCCAGAGCCGTAGGAGCTGTTAACGCATCCTGATACTTGCGCCACTCCGGGTTAACCTTGAATCGAAACTGCTGTGTAAAGCGAGAAGCTTTGCGTGACAACGCTTTAACCACATCGGGATCGAGCTGGTGCTGCCCAACCACCTTAATTAAAACCTGTTGAAATGCCAGCGGCAACACACGGCTACGCTCACTATCTGTTTGCCTTGCCACCGGCACCTCTGCCTCATAAAGCCCCTCTACAGTGGCGGCCTGCACTCCACTGTAGAATAATCCACACCATAACAACGAAAAAAGGTAAAATAGTCGATTCATGAGGTGCACGCTAAGCAAGCTTGGCACGCAAGTCAAGTGATAGCACCCCACACAGGGTAATTCGCAGCCGTGGGGGCAACCCACTCCCCTTGTAATCAAGAATCTTCAGGAGTCCTTGAGTGAACGACAAATCCACACCCAACCCGTCACTAAACTACCGCAATGCGGGCGTTGATATTGATGCAGGCAGCCGTCTGGTAGAGCGCATTAAACCGATTGTCGCAAAAACCCAGCGCCCCGAGGTGATCGGTGGATTAGGTGGCTTTGGCGCGCTATTTGAAATTCCACTGGATCGCTATAAGAAGCCCGTTTTGGTCTCGGGCACCGATGGCGTTGGCACCAAGCTCAAGCTGGCGATGGAGATGAAAAAACATGACACCATCGGCATCGACCTGGTGGCAATGTGTGTCAATGACCTCATCGTTCAAGGTGCCGAGCCACTCTTCTTCCTCGATTACTATGCCACGGGCAAGCTCGACGTAGACAATGGCGTCGACATTGTTAAAGGCATTGCAGAAGGGTGCCTGCAATCAGGAGCCGCACTGATTGGCGGTGAGACCGCTGAAATGCCCGGCATGTACCAAGGCGAAGATTATGATCTGGCCGGTTTTTGCGTCGGCATTGTCGAAAAAGATGATGCCATTGATGGCAGCAAAGTCAAAGCAGGCGACACGCTGATTGGCATCGCCTCGAGCGGCCCACACTCCAACGGCTACTCTCTGATACGCAAAATCATCGCCGTTAGCGGTGCCTCATTGAGCGATACCTTTGGTGACAGCACCCTGGGGGATGCGCTGCTCACGCCGACACGCATCTACATCAAGCCACTGTTAGCCCTATTTAAAGAGGTTGATGTGCACGCACTCTCCCACATCACCGGCGGCGGCTTGCTGGAAAATATTCCCCGTGTTTTACCTGAAAATTGCGCCGCAAAACTGGATGCAAACAGCTTATCACTACCCGCCATATTTCAGTGGTTGCAAGAGAAGGGCAATATCGAACTGAATGAGATGTTTCGCACCTTCAACTGCGGCGTTGGCATGGTGATTTGCCTCCCCAAAGAGCAAGCCAGTAAAGCAGTGGAGTTGCTCAATCAATACGGTGAAAAGGCGTGGACGCTGGGTGAAATCATCACCATAGAAGCGGGCGCTGAGCAGGTCATCATCGAGTAACCCTATGATCAACTCAGAGCGAAACACCGCAGTGGTGGTGCTCATTTCAGGGAGCGGCAGCAACCTGCAAGCGATTATTGATGCCACACAGCGTGGTGACCTCGATATTGAGATTAAAGCCGTCATCAGCAACCGCCCTGGCGTACAAGGCATACAACGGGCTGCCAAAGCGGGCATACCCACAGAAACCCTCGACCACAAAGCATTCACCAGCCGCACCGAGTTTGATCGTGCACTGCAACAATGTATCGACAGCTACCACCCTGAGCTACTGGTGCTTGCCGGTTTCATGCGCATTCTCACCACCGATTTTGTACGGCACTACCAAGGGCGACTACTCAACATCCACCCTTCGCTACTGCCTAAATATCCCGGACTTAATACCCACCAGCGCGCCATCGAAGCACAAGATAGCGAGCACGGTGCCAGCGTCCACTTCGTCACCGAAGAGCTTGATGGCGGCCCCCTCATCATACAAGGCCGGGTGGCGATACAGGCAGGTGACACGCCCACACAACTGGCCAAGCGGGTATTGCATGCCGAGCATAAAATCTACCCGCAGGCGATCCAGTGGTTTAGCCAGGGGCTACTCCAACTGGTTGACAACCATGTTTTATTTAACAAAGAACCACGCCACCAACCTTTTATTTTCAACATGGAAGAAGAGAGGGGTATTGACAATGAGTCTTGAGCTATATACGAGGCATCAATCACCAGGCCACCACAGAAGCAAAGAAACTATTTTGTACCAAAGTAATCTGAGATAGAGTGGCTGGATTGACCGGCTGAAACCTCTCTCCATCGCTTTCAGCACTGAGCGCTATTTCGATCATGACAGAATTTCGAGATAAAAAGGCAAAAACACCCATGCAGACCATCCCCTTTATTGCTCTCTTCTCGCTGATTCTTATCTCCCCCTCGGCATTTGCTACAGAGCCCGTCATCCCCGATTTTGATGCCACTTATGATTTAACTCGTGCGGGCATCACATACGGTGAAAACAGGCGTACATTTAAGCGTCTGGATGATGGCCGCTATCAATTTGACTCCAGCACCCGCAGTGTTGGCTTTGCAGCCTTTTTTATCAAAGATAAGATATATGAGAAGAGTCTGTTGCTCTATTCAGCCGATGGTAACCGCCTGCTACCAGAGAGCTACCACTACGCCCGTAGCGGAAAAAAAGAGCGCCATGTTGATCTCAGTTTTGACCGGAAAAATAACAAGGTGACCAACCGGATCAACGATGATCCCTGGGTAATGGAGATTCCGGAGGCGGCGCTAGACAAATTATCTTATCAGCTGCAGATAATGCTCGACGCGGGGGAGAAAGAGCGTTTCAGCTATCCAATTGCCGACGGTGGAAAGCTTAAACAGTATGAGATAGAGCGCATCAGAGAAGAGGTGCTGGAAACTGCGATCGGCCGTTACCAGACGCTGGTGCTGCGGCGCAAAAGTGGCAAGCGAGAGACCACCATCTGGTGTGCACCTGCGCTGAACTACCTACCGATTAAAATCATGCAGAGGGAGAAAGATGGCGGCGAATACTATGCTGAAATCAAGAAACTGCAAGGCATGAATAGAAACGACCTTTAATACCGGCTCACCCTTTACCAATCATTTCCCTGCGCGCAGCAAGCCACCCAGGCCGATATTATTAAGCGCCAGATTCAAGGTCTCTCGAGTGGTGGTCGCATTATCAGCCTGTAGCGCTTCATCAAGCAGCTGGCTGGCATGCTGCTGTGAGAAGTTACGAATCGCCCATTTTACCCGAGGCAGGCTGGCCGCGTTCATGCTCAAACTATCTGCGCCCATGGCCAGCAGCAGGATGGCAGCGGCCGGATCGCCTGCCATCTCACCACAGATGCTGACCTGTTTATTCTGGGCATGTGCGCACTTCACCACGTGTTGCAGTGCTTGCAATACAGAAGGGTGCAGGCTATCAAACAGGTGCGCTACTTGAGGGTTATTACGATCAACAGCCAATAAATATTGGGTCAAATCATTAGTTCCTACCGATAAGAAGTCAACCTGGCAGGCCAACTTATCAGCTTGAAAAACAGTGGCAGGCACCTCTATCATCACTCCCAGGCGGTACCGGCCAACTTTTACACCCTCCTCTCTCAACTCCTTCGCAACCCGGCGAATCAACTGCTTTGCCGATTCAACTTCGGAGAGGTTTGTAATCATCGGCAATAGAATATTAAGATTATCACCACCCTCGCTAGCACGGAAAATGGCGCGTATCTGTACCAAAAATATTTCGGGATGATCCAGCGTCACCCGAATACCACGCCAGCCAAGAAATGGGTTTTCTTCATTGATCGGGAAATAACTCAGCGCTTTATCTCCACCAATATCCAAACTCCGTATCACCACAGGACGGCCTTTAAACGCATTAAAAACCTGGCGATAGATCTGGTACTGCTCCTCTTCCCCTGGAAAACGGTCCCGGATTAAAAAAGGAAACTCGGTGCGGTATAGCCCCACCCCTTCTGCGCCGCATTTCAGTGAAGGGCCAATATCAGACAACAGCCCGGTATTAGCATAAAGCGGGATAAGGGTGCCATCCGTGGTTATCGCGGGTTCATTACGCAGCCCATCCAGTGATTCGACCAGTTCATTCTCTTCCACAACAAGACGTGCATACTCTTTTGCAAGGGTGTCCGATGGCTTGATATATACCTTACCTTGGTAACCATCCACAATGACACGCTGCCCATCCACCCGCCGGATCGGAAAATCAGTAACCCCCATCACCGCTGGAATACCCATCGCCCGGGCAAGTATCGCTACATGGGAGTTATTGGAACCCCGCACAGAGACGACTGCTGTTAATTTCTTCGCGGGCACCTCGGCCAACAGGGTGGCGGTAATTTCTTCACCCACCAGCACCGTCTCTGCCGGATAGTCACTCTTTTGGTCTGGCACATTTTGCAGATGCGCCAGTACGCGGATACCGAGATCGCGAATATCCAGTGCGCGCTCACTGAGGTAGGGGTCTTCCATCTCCTCAAACACCCGAACATGCTCCAACACCGCCTTTTTGAGCGCGCCGGCCGCCCAATGCCCCTGGTGAATGTACTCAATGATTTTATCGAGCATGCCGCCGCTGTCTAGCATCATCAAATAGACTTCGAACAGTACACGATCATCTTCCGGCACTTCCATCTCTTTCAACCGTGCCAAGAGCTGCTTGATATCGTTGCGTACTGCGTCCATAGCAGCCATCAGCCGCTGCTCTTCTGCTGCGGTATCGCTCACCATGCGGTCGGGCACCGCGTTGAGATCTGCCATTGGGTAAACCACCACCGCAGTACCCAATGCTACGCCAGCAGAGCCTGCCAGGCCGAGTAGAGGGCGGTCGCTACGATGCCCTTTTCCCAGCAGCCGCTCAACATCACCCGCCACCTCAGCATGGGTAATAGCGTTCGCCAGTTGAGCGGCCACTGTAATTAGAAAGCTAACGCTGTCCTCGTCAAAGCGAACCCCTTCAATCGCTTGCACGGCCAAAACACCGAGCACCTGACTCTGCTGAATAATCGGCACACCGAGAAAGCCGTGATAAACCTCTTCGCCGGTATCGGGAAAATATTGGTAACGCTCGTGTGAAGGCGCATCATCTAAATTAATAGGCTCCGCACGACTGCCCACCAGACCAATCAAGCTCTTTTCTGCGGCTAAGCGGACACGACCAACCGCCGCTGGGTTTAAACCCAGCGTGGCCATTAACACATACATCTGTTCACTATCACGCAGGTAGACGGTGCAGGCATCCACCTCAACAGCCTGCTTGACACGCAGCACAATACGCTGAAGTGCTACCTCTAGCGTGGGGGCGTTATTAACCTCTTGAACGATTCGCCGCAGGGTGCCAAGCATTTGGTTGCCGACAACAGGCATCAGCCTCTGAACCTCGTTGATGCAGGGGAGTGGGTGCCACGGGGGGGGACTTTATCAGCAGAGCCAAAGAGTGTTGGGGCCAACGTTTTCAGTGCCGATTCGTAAACCTTGCGTTTAAAAAAAACAACCTCATTGAGTGGATGCCAGTAATCAACCCAACGCCAAAAATCAAACTCAGGTCTACCACTGGAATCCAGCGAGACATGGTCAGCAGGCGCAATGAGCCGCAATACAAACCAGATCTGCTTCTGGCCAATACAGAGTGGAAGTTTCTCCCGGCGTAACAAGTGCTTAGGCAGGTCGTAACGCAACCAGTCCGGCGTGCGCGCCAGCACCTCCACATGCTCAGGCAATAAGCCCACTTCTTCATGCAGCTCCCTAAACAGCGCCTGCTCGGGTGTCTCATGCTCTTTTATTCCCCCCTGGGGGAATTGCCAAGACTGCTGACCAATACGCCGCGCCCAAAACAGCTTGCCATGCTGATTTGCTAGGATGATGCCTATATTTGCTCGGTAGCCTTCTAAATCAATCACTTGCATTCATCATGTAATATTAAAGAGAGTTGTCACGATTCTTCCATAAATCCCCATACTCGGCAAATATAAATAGCCTCGCAACGTCAACGCCTCACTGCCAAATCTTTTACAACAGGGTGAAACCCTCTATAGTGCGCGAATAAACAAGATAATCAACGAGGAACAACAGCATGAGTATCGCTATTTTTGATTTGGACAACACCTTGCTAGGTGGCGATAGCGATGCATTATGGGGGGCATTCATTGCCGAGCAGGGCGTCGTTGATGCCGGTTTTTATGCCAAAGAGAATCAGCGTTTCTATGAAGAGTACCAAGCAGGAAAACTGGATATTAACGAATTCCTTAACTTCAGCCTCAAACCACTTTCCGAACTCACGCTGGCAACACTGAACGCACTGCATAAACAGTTCATGGAAGAAAAAATAGCCCCCATCATGCTGCCAGCAGCAAAAAACCTGCTGCAAGAGCACCGTGACCAGGGCCATTTCTTAATGATCATCACCGCAACCAACCGCTTTGTCACCGCACCTATCGCGCAGTTACTCGGTGTGGACGCACTCATCGCCACTGATCCAGAGATGATCAATAACCACTACAGCGGAAAAGTTTCCGGCATACCCTGTTTTCAAGAGGGGAAAGTGAAACGCCTCAACCAGTGGCTGGAGGAGAGTAACAGAACACTGGGAGAGAGCTGGTTCTACAGTGATTCACAAAATGATCTGCCGCTGCTGGAGAGGGTAAACCACCCGATTGCGGTCGACCCCGACCCACGCCTTGCAGAGCATGCCACCCAGCGTGGCTGGCCGTTGATCACGCTGAGAGATGGCAACCAAAGCCAACCCTTCAGCCCGGATATTTCATAAATTTGCGCAAACACCATGCAGAGTATTGGCTTTACAGAGGGTTCACCGCTTCAGTGATTACCGGCGATAGGGGGCTGTGGAATCAATAGGCAGATGAGGTTGTGCATTGTTTATGAATTATTCAGGCTAGGGTCGTGCCTTAAATAATTTCTACACGCTGTTTATTCCTGAGCCAACAGGGCATCCACCGCCGCCAGCAGCTCAACTTTGGTAAAGGGTTTATCGAGTATTTTGGATGCGCCCATCAATTTCGCCACCGAGAGGTAGTAATCAGATGGCGATGTCGGCATGCCGCCCGAAATAGCAATGACGCGCACCTCGCCAAATTCCTGCGAGATTTCCCGGATTAACTCGAGTCCATTCTTTTTCGCCATCATAAGGTCGGTGATAATCAGGTCAAATGTGGATGCCCGATATTTTTGCAAAGCGATAACGCCATCTTCAGCCAACTCCACCTCATGCTTTGCTCGGGTTAAAATCTGCGTCAACATATCGCGTATCTGCTTCTCATCATCCACAACCAATATTTTTGCCATGCTCTCTTACGCCTCACTGCGCCTGTTTATTACAATACCCTTTAGCAGCTCGGAAAAACTTCTGAAGTCGACCGGCTTCTGTAAAACCTCGCGTACCCCCTTCTCTTTCGCCCGCTCAAGATTAACCGAATCACTGTAACCACTGCATAAAACAAAAGGCATCCCGGGAGAGATATTGAGTACCTCTTCCACCAGCTGGTCGCCCCGCATATTTGGCATAAGCTGGTCACTCACCACAACATCATACTTTTCAGGTGCTGCCACGATCATCTTCAGGGCGTCCAACGGGTCGTTTGCCACATCAACATCAAACCCCTGACTGGTTAAAAAGAGTTGAATAACATTTGTTAACGCTACTTCATCATCAACATAGAGAACCGTGCCCGCATGCACCGTACGCTTGGCTTTCGATTTGGTGGCCGGTGCCGGTGCCGGTGCCGGTGCAACAAGTTTCTCTGGTTGTTGATGGCTGGCCAGTGGCAGATAAATATCAAAGCAGGCACCACTCTCTGACGAGTCGCGGAGTCGGATTACCCCTTGATTGTTATTCACAATACCGTGAACAGCCGCCAACCCCATACCGGTTCCGCTACCCACCTCTTTTGTGGTGAAAAAGGGTTCAAATATTTTGGAGTGTAACTTTTCCGGCACACCCGGCCCATTATCAGCAACTGACAAATGTAAGTAGCAACCAAGCTCTCCCGCACGCAGCTCTGATATATCAAGTTCTGAGGCGCTGCATTGGCGTGTCGCAATGACCAGCCGCCCCTTCTCATCCATCGCCTGCATCGCATTCACACAGAGATTCATAATAATTTGATGTAGCTGAGTAGGGTCCATCTCTACCATCATAGAGATACCCGCATACTGCTCTTCAATGGTGATAGTGGCTGGGGAAGAGGTACGAATCAGGCGCACAGCCTCTTTTACCACTGTTTCAGCATCAAATATTTGCCGTTCATTGTATGACTGCCGACTGAAACTTAAAATCTGCTTTACCAGCTCTTTAGCCCGCTGGCTGGCGGTTTGAATCTCCAACATATTACTATATGCATCACTGCCCACTGGCAGGTCATCCTGAACCAGGTCAGAGTAACCGATTATTGCGGTCAGTATATTATTAAAATCATGGGCAATACCACCCGCCAAGCGACCAATAGACTCCATTTTTTGTGCTTGCTGAAGCTGATTTTCAAGATTTTGTTCGTCTGTCACATCCCGCAACAACCCCACAAAACGCATCCCTTTTACCGTCACAACCGGTGAAAGACTCACCATAAAGTTGCGCTCATTCTTATCTTTACTACAATGCCACTCATAACGTCCTGACCAAGACTCCCCTCGGGTTAAGGCATCCCAGAGCATCTCTGAGAACTCGCTTCCTGAGCATTCAGAGTTTAGCAGGGGCAGCTGGGTGCCAATAATATCACCCTCGGAAGATAGGGTCTCCTCATAAGCTGGGTTAACGTACTCAAGCTGCCCTTGTGCATCGGCAATAAACATCCCCTCTTCGGCCTGAAAAATCGCAGAGGCCAGCATCTGATTCTCCTCCTCCACCCGCTTGCGAGCAGAGATGTCACTGGCAACCCTCACTCCGCCTTTGCGGCTGCCATCCTCATTAAAGAGCGGCACATTAACCACCTCAAAAACAGCATTACCCTGCGACGTCGGGTACTCCAGCTCCCAGTGGGTTATATCATCGCGCTCCCAGACCTGCTCACCCTCACCATCAATGAGCACTCTCTGCTTCAAAATATCGCTTTTTTCTACCAACTGTTTCGTGGTCAACCCTTGGTACTCATCTCCGCTTAGCCCTAAGTTGCGCAACAAAATATCATTTGCAATCAACCAGCGCGTATCAACATCCTGAAGCAGAGCCTCATCCGGCAGTGCCTGAATAAGAGAGTTCATCCAATACTCTTTTTCGCGCAGCTCCATCTCCGCCTGCTTGCTTCGGCTGATGTCTGTGCGCATAGAGAGATAGCGCTCTGGCAAATTGTTGCTGCCCATAAAGGGGACAATCGTAGTGTTAACCCAATAATATTCACCGCTTTTGTTGCGATTTCTAATATCACCTTGCCAAACTTTGCCCGCACCAATGGTTTGCCACATATCTTGCCAGAACGTCTGAGAGTGAAGCCCTGAATTCAGTATTTGGTGATTAGCGCCCAGCAGCTCCTCTTCTGAATATTGAGAGATTTGACAGAACTTATCATTCACATAGGTGATCGCACCCGATGGATCTGTCATCGCCACAATGGCATGCTGATCTATAGCGTATTTCTGCCTTTGAAGCTCATGCAGCGCCTCTTTCATCTCCGTATTCACCCAACTCAACTGCTGCTCACGCCGCCTCATAACCGCAATGACGCTTCCAAAAACAAGTAGAAACCAGATAGTATTGGCGCCATTTATAAAGCTGAGCAGCCGCTGATTATGCTGCGCCATGAGTAACGAGTTAGCCAGCAGGTCTTCACTCAAGAGGTGAAGCGCACTCAGTGTTTTTTCGGTCTCTACACCCTTCACAAATGAAGCGGGCTCACCCTTCGCCTCTGCCGAAAAGGTGGTTGATAGCCGTGCAACCAGTGTTGATATCGCCCATAACTCTTTACGCAGCTGCTCGTCCTCTTTAGTCGTCACCACGCCATCCAGATTCATTACAACATCAATTGAGTGCGCAATATCATCAACACGCTCCAGCCAGTTGGCCAAGCGATAAGGCTCACCATTAGCAACCTCCTGCATGTATCGCATCTGTGCGAGGTCACTCTGGATTCGATAACCCACCTGGGCCAGGCTCGACTCTTTCTGGAAAGAGTTCGCAACAAACCACTGCCCCAGCACCATCAAGCTGATACCAAAAACGCCAATACCCACCAACCAGTAATTAACACCCACCCCTAACGTCATAGCATTAAATTTAATATTGCGCAGCAGAAACGATATTATTGCAATGGTGGTGCCTACCACGAAGACAACCCATAGCGTAAGTTCCGAGCGCGTAATAACGCCATCTAATGAATCGATCAGATGCGCGCCCCCTGTTACCGTAACCGTTGTGCCACTCAAGGCTGTGTAATGTGCCACCGCTATTCCAAGGCCCAACACCAGCGACGCTTGCAAGTGGCGATTCTTCTCCCCCTTTCCCTGCCGTACTAAATGAATATGCTGAGACATTAAATAGAGCCCAGTGATGCTAGCCGCCAATGCAATAGCGAGTGAGATTAAAATAACTGACATCTTATATTCTATAAGGCCACTCACTTTTAGTGCCATCACGCCCGTCAGGTACATCACGGCAATCGCTCCCCCTAACACGGCACCCGCAAGAAGCAGCACCCGAGGACCCCGCTGCAACACCATTAAATAGGTCGCCACCACCGAGACAAAAAGAGTGACCAAGAGAGAGAGAAAAACATAGGAGGGGAGGTATACGGTAAGCGTGGGGAGCGTATGTGAAAGCACGCCCACGAAATGTACTGTCCAGATCGAAACACCCATTAGCACTGCAGCAGATAAGAGAGCCCGCATGCGGGCTCCACCTTGCAGAGCAAAAACATTACCCATCACACCCAGCGAAGAGTAGACCCCCCAAACCGAAATAATCAGAGAGAGAATAATAAGGCCAGAATCGTGGCTTGCTTCCAACAACATGAAGAATACCTATCTAATTAAAACACCTTTCCATTTATAATGCCGTTAGCAGGCAGCTAAAAAGGAAACTGTACTATGTCCAAATTCACCTTAATCAAAAACCGTGGAGTCATCCCCCAGGCTCGCCTCCTGCTCTCACCCAATTTTGATCGACGTCCTGACCCTGATGAGGTCTCGCTATTGGTGATACACAATATAAGCCTCCCCCCCGGGAAATTTGGGGGTAATGAGATTGCCGAGTTCTTTTGCAATCAACTCGATTCAAGCCGGCACCCCTTTTTCTCTCAAATTAAGGATATGAAAGTATCCGCACACCTTCTTATTGACCGAAAAGGAGCGTTAACCCAGTTTGTACCTCTGCACAAACGCGCATGGCATGCAGGTCAATCCTGCTTTGCAGGTCGAGAAGAGTGTAATGATTTTTCCATTGGCATTGAGCTGGAGGGTGGCGACAACACCCCTTATACCAAGGAGCAGTATAAGGTGCTGGCAGATGTCACCCACCTCATCATGCAGCACTACCCCGCCATTACCAGAGAACGCATAACCGGGCATAATTCCATCTCTCCCGGACGAAAAACAGATCCTGGCCCCGCTTTTGACTGGCCACGTTATCGCAAAAATATATTGCCTTAAAGGGTTCTGGTTTAGTCAGATTGAGCGGGCAAAATCATGACTTGTTGATAAAGATTCTCTCCTGCTGTGGTAATACCTACATCGTGGTATAGTCATCAAAATCTGCCAGTACATCAACCGTCGGAATACACTCCATGACTTTGATCATTATTCTCATCTGCATCGCGGTCGAAAAATTCACCCCCACCATCAGCCAGTTTCGTCGTTATCACTGGCTAAAGCAGTACATGCAGTGGTTTCATCGCGCCTGCCCGAACCTTGACGGCACAATCACACTTTTATTGATACTTGCCCCCATTATTATTCTTGGAATAGTGGTTCTTTCAAGTATCAATCTTCTACTGTGGTTTTTATTATCCATCGCCGTGCTCAGCTACAGTATCGGCCCCCAAAATAGCGCCATCCAGGTAACCGACTACACAGATGCTGCTGAGCGTGGCGACACTGAAGCGGCGCTACATTATGCAAATAAACTTCACCCCTACCGCCATGAAATGACAAAAATTGAGCAGGCTAACCAACACGTTATCAACGCCATCCTCACCAACACCTGTGAACGCATCACGGCGGTTCTATTTTGGTTCCTCATCCTGGGGCCATTGGGCGCACTACTCTATCGGTGCAACCAACAGCTCATGCACTACAGTCAGAATAAAGATTGCGAAGAACTACGGGAAGCAACGCAACGGCTACACACTATTTTAAACTGGTTACCTGCAAGGCTGACTGCCATGAGTTATGCATTAGGTGGCAGCATGAGTGATGCGTGGCAAAACTGGCGCTGCTATCAAACAGAGTGGGCACAAACCTATTGTGATGATAATTGCGGCATCCTGATATGTAGCGGCTTGGGCGCTTTACAAATTGAACCTAACGGCAGAGAAAGCGACCTACAAAATGTACAGTGCACACTCGCCTTGGCAAACAGAGCAATCATCATCTGGATCACGCTTATCGCGGTACTGACTTTGACTGGGCTATCTTAGGCATGAGTGATTACCTCTGCACCACCATCGACCTTATTCGCCATGGTGAACCGGTTGGCGGAAAAAGATATCGCGGCCATCTTGATGACCCCTTAAGTGACAAAGGGTGGAGCCAGATGCGCGCTGCCATTGCCGAACACCACCCCTGGAGCGCCATCGTAAGCTCAAGCTTACAGCGCTGCGCTGCATATGCTGAAGAAGTCGCCAACCGCTACCAACTCCCCCTTACGCGGGACGCTCGATTAATGGAGCTTGGCTTTGGTGAGTGGGAAGGAAAAACAGCACAACAACTAATGACAGAAACCCCCCATGCACTGAATAGTTTTTGGCGGGATCCCATCAAAAACCCACCACCCGGAGGTGAAACTCTAGCCTGCTTTCGCACAAGAATCCTTCAAGGCTGGCGAAATGCCATCGCACAACATCAAGGAGAACACATACTAATGGTCGGACATGCGGGCATGATGCGTATGATCATCCGCGAAGTGCTCGGAATGCCACTAGAGAACATGTTCCGCCTAGACATCCCCAATGCCGGCATCACCCGCATCAGCATTGACCATAATGAGAACGGTGACCTGCCGCGCCTCCATTTTCACGCTGGGCAACTGTGACCAAGCACTGGCAACACACGCGGTAAATTTTCGGCAGCGGCATACCGAAAAACGAGTAAAGACCCGTTTCGGCAGGGGTTAGCATCCTTATCGGGGTAGGGTATCACCACAAAACACAATATTTAGTGAAGCGTATATTTCCCTAACCGTCGACAGGCTAGTTTGCCCCGTCCAACCACTCACGCCCGCGCAACACCGCCTTACGCACTTGCCGAGGTGCAGTCCCCCCTAAATGATCACGCGCCGATACGGAGCCTTCCAAGGTCAACACACCAAAGACATCTTGTTGGATCACATCTGAAAACTGACTCAGCTCATCCAGCTTCATTTCACCTAGGTCTTTATTCTGCTCGATACCATAGCGTACCGATTTGCCTACAATTTCATGGGCATCACGAAACGGTACGCCTTTACGAACCAGGTAGTCTGCTAAATCTGTCGCCGTTGAAAAGCCCCGAATCGCTGCATCACGCATAGCATCACGATTAACCGTGATTGCCGGAATCATGTCGGCAAATACTTTTAGGCAGCCTCGCAGGTTATCGATAGTATCGAATAGCGGCTCTTTATCTTCTTGATTATCTTTGTTGTAGGCCAGCGGCTGGCCTTTCATTAGGGTCAGCAGGCAGACGAGGTGTCCATTTATGCGGCCGGTTTTCCCTCGAATCAACTCGGGGACATCCGGGTTTTTCTTCTGCGGCATAATAGAAGAGCCTGTACAGAAACTATCGCCCAACTCAACAAAGTTGAATTGTGCTGAGCACCAGATAATCAGCTCTTCAGAGGCGCGGGAAAGGTGCGTCATTATCAAGCTTGCGGCAGCGACAAACTCAATCGCAAAGTCACGATCACTCACCGCATCCAGAGAGTTTTCACAAATAGCCTCAAAACCCAGTGCGTTAGCGGTAAACTCGCGATCAATTGGGTAGGTGGTGCCCGCCAGTGCGGCACTACCCAGCGGCAAACTATTAACACGTTTTCGGCAATCGGCTAAACGCCCTGTATCGCGTTTTAACATTTCAAACCATGCTAGCATGTGGTGGCCAAAGGTGATTGGCTGTGCTGTTTGAAGGTGAGTAAAACCCGGCATGATCGTATCAGCCTCGGCCTCGGCCAAGCTCAGCAATGCGCCTTGCACCCGTGATAGCTCCTGAGAGATCACATCAATTTCCTCACGCAGATAGAGCCGAATATCCGTTGCAACCTGGTCATTTCTTGAGCGTCCGGTGTGGAGCTTTTTGCCCACATCACCAATGATCGTCGTGAGACGTGCCTCAATATTCATGTGAACATCTTCCAGCGCGACCGACCAGTTGAATTCGCCCTGTTCAATTTCAACCAACACCTGCTCTAATCCGCTTAAAATCTGCGCCACGTCATCAGCACTTAAAACCCCCACATGCCCTAGCATTCTCGCATGGGCTACCGAACCGGCAATATCATGTTTATAGAGGCGCTTATCAAAGCCGACAGAGGCCGTAAAAGCTTCTACAAATGCATCAGTGGGTTCGTTAAAACGACCACCCCATGGTTTATCTATCGACTGATTGCTCACGGTGTATATCCTGCTTATTCTAAAAAAAGCCAGTATAAGCGATAACAAATAGACACGCGAATCTGAATAACGGATACAACGAATAAGCCAACTAGCCAGGAAAGCAGATGGGCAAGTAGTGGCTCAATTGGGAAACAGAGGGGTCACTGATGTAGCATTCGCCGAGTCACCCTCAGATAAACGTGCTTTTAGAATGCTCTCTAGAGTCATCCAGACGAAGGGGAGCAGTATATCGGTATTAACCCGATAGTGACGTAACTCACACGACACAGCTGAATGGATGTTTTTTCGGCTGGTTTTTTCGAACAGGTGCCATGCAACCACCGGCATCTCCAGCGCACCACGATCAACACAGACCCAGCTATCCGACTCCAGTATCATGTCCAAATGACATAGCCCTACCAAGGGAAAGCGCAGCGGCCTACCTAGCCGATTGAGTGCCCGCTGGATCAAGTTATAACGCTCAGCATCTATTTCAATCGTCTCTATGAAGCAAGCAGGAATTTCATGAATTCTCGTTCGCATAGCTGCCCTCATCGTGTGCAATGCTTGGAAAACAATCACAAGCTGTACGATTTATCGGCAACATGGAACAAGGGTTTAATCGGCGACGATCGTCCTTGACCGTTTCATAACCTATAGACTTCACTCTACCTCTGCTTGATACCATCACAAGAGTATCGAGCAGGCATAAAAAAAGGCGACCTTTCGGCCACCTTTAGTACAACTACCACTCCAAACCGGACATCCTGTCCGCAGCACCTCCCTGGTGCAAAATTCATCCCTCTGTATATCCTTATGGTTCTTCCTTGAAAACTCCCTTGTATCTCCTCTTCCGACATTAAACATAACAAGGTTGCGGCCAAATACAATGGCGCTTTATCGGCTGTAAGCACACCGAAAACACCACATAAAAAATATTATTAAAATAAATGGCAACAGAATGAAGAGGTCAC